>JBILYY010000019.1:0-32338 GCA_044377495.1 Bacteriovoracaceae bacterium
GGACCATGCAGATAAACTGAATAAAATGAGCAAAACTAGCGCAGCTTTCATGCCTTATTTATCGGCAAAAGTACAAAAGGTCATAGTCTAAAATACCTGACAAGAAGAGTCTTTTGGAATCACTGAGCTTTTCCTTGATAAACTTCAAGTCTATGACTTAAACTGCCGAAAACTCATACATAAACTTTTGACGGAGCTCTTATGGCCAAGACTGTAGCTGACGGCTTTTTTGCCGATCCACGACTTAAAGAAGCAAAGAAACTTATTCAAGAAGCGCTGAAAGAACATCAAGGACAAATCACTTGTGTGAAGCCTGCGAACCCAGAACTCAAAGAAAGTTACGATCAGCTTTTAAAGAAGATGGCCGAATTTCGAGGAGGAGCTCTTTTCTATAATTATCTTGGAACAGGAATAGGTAATGGTCCCTTTGTTGAGCTTGCCGATGGTTCAGTGAAATACGATTTCATCACAGGGATTGGCGTCCATTACATGGGCCACTCTCATCCAGGTGTCATTGATGCTCAGATCAATGGGGCCATTTCAAACACTGTGATGAATGGTCACCTTCAACAAAATACAGACAGCGCAAAACTGGTTGAAATTTTTTCTAAAGAAGCTTGTAAAAATGGTGCCGAAGTTAAGAACGTTTTCTTGACTACTTCCGGTGCCATGGCAAATGAAAACGCTTTCAAGATGATTTTTCAAAAGCGCTACCCGGCAGCTCGTTTCTTTTCTTTTGAAAAATGTTTCGCCGGTAGAACACTCGGTATGGCTTGGGTTACTGACAAAGCAGCTTATCGTCAGGGTCTTCCTAAGACGATCGACGTTGATTATATCCCATTTTATTGTGAAGCTGATCATGCCGGATCTATCAAATTAGCAGTAAATGCAATGAAAAAGGCCATGACTCGTTTTCCAGGTCAGCATGCTGGTTTTATCATGGAATTAATTCAAGGTGAAAACGGATCTTGGGTTGGAAACACAGAATATTTCGAAGCCTTGATCAAAGTTTGTCAGGAAAATAATATTTCAGTTTTAGTTGATGAGGTACAAAGTTTTGCTCGGACTCGTGACCTTTTTTCATTCCAGTATTTCAAGCTCGACAAACATGTTGATATTGTCACTGTTGGTAAAAATTCACAGGTTTGCGCCACACTCTTTAAGGATGATCACAAACCAAAACCTGGTCTTATGTCACAAACATTTACCGGATCATCTTCACAAATTGCTGCCGCTAATTTCATGATAAATGAAATGGTGACAGGTGGATACCTTGGCGAGAATGGAAAAATCGAGAAACTTCATAGTCATTTTAAAGGTCATTTAGAGCGGCTAGAAAAAAAATATCCAGACAAAGTGTCAGGTCCATTTGGAATTGGTGCGATGGTGGCCATGACTGTATTTGGCGGTGACGAAGCAAAAGCCAAAAGTTTCACTATGAAGCTTTTCGAAAATGGCGTTCTGTCTTTTATGGCCGGAACAGGACCTACTCGAGTTAGATTTTTAATGCCGATCATGGCAACTAACAACAAACACATTGATGAAGTTTGCGAAATTATCGAAAAAACTTTGAATGAGATGACCTAAAATGTTCATTATCCGCCCGATTGAGGGAAAAGATCTTGATGGCCTGATGGAACTGCTGGAGAAATCTGGTCACGGTTTAACATCATTGCCAAAAGATCCGGAGGTCCTAAAAAAGAGGATCCGGATGTCAGAAAGAAGTTTTACCAACCGTGAAGAAGCCGCAAGAGGTGAAGATTATCTGTTCGTAATGGAAGAGTTGTTTACGGGTAAGATTGTCGGTGTTTGTGCCATCATTTCTAAAATTGGCGGATTTGAACCTTATTATTTTTATCGTGTTGAGAAAACTCATCATGAATCAAAAATGATTAATATGAAAAATGATATTACTTCCCTGCACTTTCATTTTATTCACAATGGACCTGCAGAAATTTGCTCGCTCTTTTTGCATCCCGAATTTAGAAATTCTCAAAATGGTCGTTTTCTATCCCTGTCACGATTTCTTTTCATAGCCGAAAATCGAAAATTCTTTGAAGATCAAGTCATTGCGGAAATGAGAGGAATGGTAAACGATTCTGGACATTCCCCTTTCTGGGACGCAGTCGGTAAGCATTTCTTCAAAATTGACTTTCCTACAGCAGATTATCTTTACGTAAAAAATAAAAAATTCATTGAAGAGATGATGCCCAAATACCCTATTATTGCCAACCTGCTGCCTGAAGACGCAGCACATGTAATTGGTAAAGTTCACCCAAATACGGAACCGGCCAAGCGAATTCTTGAGCAAGAAGGTTTTAAATTTTCTGGAATGGTGGGCATTTTTGAACCTGGCCCCGTATTAATTGCAGATCTGGATAATATCCGTTCGATTAAAGAGAGCGTGGTTGGTGAAATTCAGGAAATATCTGATAAGTCGCTTAAATCAGAAATCTTTATTATTGCTCGGATGAGTTCAAATTTTCGAGCGGTTCTTGGGACCGTAGTGAAATTAAAATCCGGTGGTTATAAAATCTCAGGGGTCACTGCTGCTGCGCTCAAGCTGCGACTGGGGGATAAAATCCGTTTTGTTTCATTTCGTGCCAAAGAAGTTAAAAAGAAGAAAGTTACTAAGAAAAAATAACACGTCTCCCCTGATTTTACCCTTGTTAATGCGACTGCACCTTTGGTCAAATAGAATGAAACTATTATCAAAGGTCGCTCATGAAATTTATCATGATGGTTATACTTCTCATCACATCAATTCATTCTTATGCTGAAGAAAAAATCACTCTTTTTGTTACGATGTCCCCTGCTGGTTCATTCCAAGCAGTTAGCAAAAAGCCCAAGGGAAATGTTATTAAAGAAAATGGGGCCTTCACGGCAGATAAAATTTCAGTCAGCATTGAATCATTTAAAACTGGAATTGATTTAAGAGATGAACATTTCTGGAAACACATGCAATCGAGTAAAAATGCGAAAGCAACTCTTTCAAACCTTAAAGCATCGGGCGGTAAGGGAACAGCACAATTGGAAGTAAATGGTAAAAAAAATCCAGTTACTATTGTCTATGTTGAAAAGGGCTCAGAGATCCTGGCAAAACTTAAAGTGAAAGCGTCTGATTTTTCTCTACCAAAAGCTGAATACCTTGGCGTTGGCGTGGACAATCTCGTTGCAATAGAAGTCGCGCTTCCATTCAAAGCTAGATGAAATATTTTTTTTTCTTTGTCTTAATTCTATCTTCCTGTCAGGACTATAATTCTAATTCTGGGGATAAAGGTCGCTATGGCCCTGTGGAACTGAATGAATCAGATCCAAATTTCCGTAAGGCATACTTCATTATTCAAGATAGATGTGTCAGTTGCCACGATCATAAACATGATCGGTGGGCCGAATTCAAATCAAATGCTGACTGGGTTGCCGATGGCCTTGTTATAGCAGGGCAACCGGCCACTTCCGAACTTATAGTACGAATCGTAAATAATGGCCAAGTCTCTTCAAACATGCCCCCTGGTGGAAGTTCTCTACCAGATGCTGAGTACAACGCCTTAGTTAAATGGGTGACTGAAATCCCATGAAATATATTCTCTTACTACTCACACTTCTTTCAGTTAATGCTTACTCCTATTCAAATTTTATAGGGCATGGATATACATCGTGCCTAAATTGCCACTTCAATCCATTTGGTGGCGGACCACTAAATGATTATGGCCGTGTTGTATCTGCGACAGCAATTAGTTCTACGGCATTAACGCCAAAATCGTGGGACGAAGAAAAAGTCGCCTACATGTCTGGGTTTCTCTTTCGTAAGCCCAAACAAGATTGGCTGAGAACCCAAGTGAATTATCGTGGTTTTAGAGTTGTACGAAATCCTGGGTCTTCTGAAAATGAAGAAGCGAAGTGGATCAATATGCAATTAGATGGCAGAGTGATTCTAAAGTTTGGTGAAAATGATAAATTTATTTCCGTTTTAAATTATGGATACGCTCCCCTTCCATCAGAAACTCCCAAAGGAACAAAGTCTTCTGAGTGGAGAAGTCGTGAACACTACGTTGGCTACCGCTTTACTCCAAAGTTTGGTCTCTATGCAGGGCTTATGGACAAAGTTTTTGGAATTAAGGTTATAGAGCATATCGCCTTCTCAAGAGTTTCCCCTCAGGTTACCCAGAATGATCAGGTTCACGGAGTAACAGCACACTATATCGGTGAGGACTGGGAACTAGGAGCTCAGGGCTTTGTTGGAAACTTGTCTCAAGATGCCGACCTTAGAATGAAAGGTGGAAGCGTCATGCTCGAAAAAACGGTATTCGGCATCCACCGTATTGGTGCTTCGGTTGTGAGCTCACAAAACGACTACTTAAAACTGCTCTCATACTCTACTCATACTCGCTTGAATCTTAAAGAAGGGTCAGCAATTTTAGCCGAACTTGGTCAAACGAATAAAAAAACTGAAAATGGATCAGATGATACGACTGCTCGCTTTGGACTTTTGCAAACCTATCTCCGCCCATGGAGAGGAGTATACTTTTTAGCTAATATTGAATACTTCAACCGAGATATAAAACAAGACGATTACACTGTCAGGTGGGGTCCTGGGGTTCAATATTTTCTTAGTCAACGGATAGAACTTCGCGCGGACGTTTACGACACAAGAAGTTTTGCGACTAAATCCTCAACCCGGGATAGCTGGATGTATTTGCTCCAGACACATTTATGGTTTTAATAACATTATTTTTGTCTCTATTTATGTCCAATGCACAGGCTTCGGTAACCGAGCTGCAAAGGGCGTTTAATGATAAAGACTATAGAAAAGTTTCTGACACCTACAGAAGCAATATGCAAAAGAATTATTCTCGGCAGGAATTAATTGAAATTTCGTATTCACTAAGGAAGCTGGGCTTTTTTCGCCAGGATATTAAGCTCAATATAAGATTAGTAAAAAAATATTACTTCAACCAACACCAATCACTCATGATGGCCATCAAACGTGGAGACACGATTGATGGAGACAGATATCCAGAAGCCTTAAAGGTCCTATATTGGAATCTTTTTACCAGCTATGGAGAAATTCTTAAAGGCTACAATGAAGACTCAATTCTTGTAGAAAAAGATAATAAGTCTTTTACCCTATTCAGTAAGATATTGAGTGAGCTTGAATTCCGCGAAGGAAAAGTCGATAAGTACAATGATGAAATAATGGCCCATAGGCAGTATCTCACAAACAAAATCTACAAATATAAAACCAGCTGGTTTGTTCAATACGTAAGCTGGCAACAAGATGCAACTCTTAAAAGCAATACGGGAGCGGAAGCAGGTCTCATCATTACTAATAAAGGCCTTTGTGCTGGTGGTGAACTGGGCTATGAGAACTATCAATATCATTTCTACTTTGATGGTTGTGTTCTCTACGGAAATGGTGGAGTAAAAAATAACGATCAGGACTTAATTGATAACTACCAACAATCAAACATTCCTGCTTATGGTATTAAGGCTGGGCCAGGGGCCTCTGTTATTGTTTCATCTTCAAAATCGAGAATAGGCATTAAACTACCTATGATTTATTCCGTTCAAAAACTAACAACACCAACTCAAACTGGTTTTTCAGTCGATCAGGAATCTTCTCTTGCATTTATGGCATCTCTGTATTCAAGGTGGCAGTTTAATAAATGGTACCTACAAACAGAATTTGGAAAATATCTAAAGCAAGAGCAAACATTCTGGGGACTAGGCATTGGCAAGGAATTTTAATATGAACAAAGTAGATCCTTCTCCGAGAAAAATAACTAATATTCTGATCAATCCTAAATTTCAATTTAAATTACTAAGCTATTTTATTGGTTTGTTTTTAATTTCAACTACGAGCCTATATTTAACGACGTATCTTTTCTTCTATCGATTAAAAGAAAAAGCTCTAAATGTTGGAATCCCAGACGGGCACGTTTTCTTTGATTTCATAGGAAATCAACAGCGTGATCTTGATACTTTATTTATTGGTCTGGCCATTTTCAACTTCTTTTTATTGATAGGTGTAGGGTTTATCATATCCCATCGAATTGCTGGACCTATATACAAACTCAAGAAACAGCTAAGCGTTATTTCAGAAGACCCAAATGATTTTAAGTTAAGACAATCTGATTTTTTTCAAGAACTTGAACCTCTCGTAAAGGCCCTCAAGGAAAAGCTTCATGATTAAAAAAGTTTTAATCATTGCACTCCTGATTGTCACATCTGGGTGTTCAAAAAAGACTATAAATCCAGATTTTTCAGATGATTATGTCTTGATAGAGTTTGCTGCAAAACTGGAAGAAGAGCACTATCGTATTTATCCTGAACCTTTAGAAAACTTAAGTCAGAAACAAGCTGAATAGAGTCCAAAGACGTTTTCTGTAGTTAAAACCTGTGCTAAATACAGGCCATGAAAGGAAATTTATTAATAGTAGATGATGAAGTTGAGTTATTGTGGACCATGAAAGACCTTCTAGAAGATGAAGCTAATCATATCTATATAGCTAATAATGGTGAAGAAGGTTTAGCGATTCTGATGTCCCATAAAATTGACTGCGTCGTTTCTGATGTCAAAATGCCAGTAATGGACGGACTAAAATTTATTGAAACGGCAAGAAAGCTTGGGTTGAACGTCCCCTTTATTTTCTACACTGGTCATATATCATCAGAATTAAATAAAATCGCACATGATTCAGTTGCCACGCATGTCTTGGCCAAGCCTAACTATTTTAATCTTGAGATTGCTATTCGAAACGTTTTAAGCGCCCGATTATTGACCGCTGTTAGTACTCTCGAAAATTTTATCAGCTGAAGCAGCTACAAATCCCTGATAAAGAGTTCCATCATTCATTGGATATCTTTTTGCAAACTCATAAAAACATGCTGGAACAATTAATTTAGCATCTTGAAAAGTCACTTCAATATTATTTGCCAAAATTGAAGATTGCTCTAAATAAACTTCTTTAGAGCCTTTAACTTCCCCGCCGCTGGAATTTAACTTAAAACCTTTGCTTTTCAAATAATCATTAAGAATAACAATATCTGAAAAGTTTTTCAGTGCATTTATTAAAACAGTGAAGTGATTTGGCCGATATCCAAAAGCGGCAACCCAAGCAGCATAATCACTTTCCTTGAGGAGTTCTTGGTATTGGAGGCTTGTTACATTCCAAGGACGACCACTGGAAACAAAATCAAACTCAAGCTCTTTGCCCTTTGGAACTTGGTCAACTAGACCATTTATTAAAACTTGTGTTTTAGTTGAAAGCTCTTCGATTTTTAATTCAGAGATGAAAATTTTGGGGACGTTCTTATCAGCATGCTCGAAATGTTTTGCATAAAGTTTCTTCTCGGGAAAATGATAATCACCAATGTATTTATAACCTGATTCAATGAATGGCCTTGCTATTACATCAATATTTAAGCGTGGATGATTGAAGGTCCTAAGAGCGATATGATCATTTTCAACCTTTTCACCATCTTGGATGAAAAGATTTGAAATTTTTTGCGCTAAAGGATTAATTTCAACATAATCCTTCCACATTTTGTCCAACAGACCAGATAAGGTTTTAACTGTCATTGCTTAGCTCCTTGAAGAGACTCTATTGTAGCAAAACTCTGGTTATTTGGTAGTCGATCTTTAAACTAGCTCTCTGCATTAACCTGTAACTCTTAAGACAAAGGTTGTACAATTGGGCATTAAAACTCAAAGGACTTTTATGCAGATGTTACTTAAAGGTGACTACTTTAATGGACGTTTCTCTCACCCCGAAGGCACAACTGCTCTAGTTGGGGCCCAAGAGAAGATCCTAAAAAAATGTCCAGGAGAATTAACACTCAATCTTTGGGAAGCTGGTGTTTATTACGAGCATACCGAAAAAGTTATTGAGTCCGCACAAAAGGGATTTGATACTTGGAGAAAGCTTTCTTTTGACCAAAGAGTCGTTTATTTAAAAAAATATCAGGAAGCAGTGCGAGCTCGCAAGGATGAAATTGCGATGGCCCTTGCTCTAGAAGTCGGGAAACCTCTTTGGGAAGCTAAAACCGAAGCTGCTGCCCTCGATAGCAAAGTAACTGTAACAATCACTGACTCCCTTGAAAGAATTAAGCAAGAAACAATTAAAGACGTTATGCCAAAAATTGATGGGCACGTTGTTTATAAACCACTGGGTCCATGCTTCGTAATTGGCCCATTTAACTTTCCATGCCATTTGGCGAACGGCCAAATTTTATCTGCGTTACTTGCAGGAAACTCAATCATTTTTAAACCATCTGAGAAAACCATCTATTCAGCTCAGCTAATGATTGAATGTTTTCATCAAGCAGGCTTTCCAGAAGGCGTAATTAACTTCATCAACGGAACAGGCCAGACTGCGGGAAAAATAACGAGTGATAAGCGTATTAGAGGAGTTTTCTTTACCGGTTCACGTGGCGTTGGTTTGCGTATTCTTGAAAACACTTACAAAGATATGGGTAAACTCGTGGCCCTTGAGTTGGGTGGCAAAAACTCGACCATTATCCACCATGATACTAATATTTCTCACGCACTTCCTGAGCTACTACGCGCATGTTTTTTAACTTCAGGGCAAAGATGTACTTCAACTTCAATGATACTGGTTCATCGAAAAATCGAACAGGAGTTCATTTCACAATTTAAAGCTCTCACTGAAAGGATTAAAGTAGGTCACCCTACAAAATCAGCAGATCCATTTATGGGTCCTCTCATTGATCAGCATGCCGAGAATCTTTATTTTGAATTCTGTAACTTCGGAAAACAAGAAGGTGCCGAAGAAATTGTTTCGCCTCGTAAGCTCGATATTGGCTTCGAAGGACATTACGTCTCTCCTTCAATTCACTACGCCAAGAAGCCAGACCTTAAAGGAAAGTTCATACAAGAAGAAATCTTTGGGCCTAACTGCTTTTTTGTTCCTTACGATGATATTGAAGAGGCGATTAAAATTGCAAATTGTACCGAGTACGGACTGGCCGCATCTGTCTTTACTCGCGACACAGATATTTACAAATTATGTCTTCGCGATATTGATGCTGGTTTACTCAATTTAAACAGATCGACTGTTGGAGCAACAGCACGCATGCCTTTCGGAGGAGTTAAGAACTCCGGAAACCATCGCCCTGCTGCTGTATCAATGATTGATCATTGTGTAAGTGCCGTAGCATCGCTTGAGACATTAGACGACAACAGCTCAAAAATCACTGATGTGGTGGGATTAAAAGATTAATTAATGGAAATTCCTGCACACGATGATAAAGAGGCACTCAGAAAAGAACGATTTTATATTTTGATTCTTTCTGCAATTCAAATTATTCATATTTTAGATTTTGTTATCATGATGCCGCTTGGACCTCGATTTATGCGAGTGTTTCAAATTAATCCAGCGGAATTCTCCTTTCTTGTTTCGGCGTATACTTTCAGTGCTGGGATAGTCGGATTTTTTGGGGCCCTTTATGCAGACCATTTTGACCGTAAGAAATTTCTCATGTTTAATTTTACCGGGTTTCTTATCGGTACCTACATGTGTGCGGTTGCTCCAAACTATTCAGCTCTTTTGATTGCACGAATTTTTGCAGGGGCTTTTGGTGGTGTACTTAACGCCTGTGTTCTTTCAATGGTTGCAGATCTTATACCTTTTCACCGACGAGGTGCTGCCATGGGTGTAATCATGTCCGCATTTTCTATTTCAAGTGTTCTTGGCGTTCCCTTAGGGCTTTACGTGGCCCAAATATTTGACTGGCATGCTGCCTTTTATTTAATTGTCATTGTTGGGTCTATTATCTGGATTCTTGCTTTGATCATTCTACCATCTATAAACGTAAGAACAAAAAATCTTAACGTTAAAGAAAACCTTAAAAACTTTCAGCAGATTCTTTGTCAGAAGGATTATCTACAGAGTTTTTGCCTTACAAGTGTACTTGGGTTTGGCGTTTTCATGATTGTTCCTTTTATTGCTACATACATGGTGGGAAATGTGGGTCTTACTGAGGCTCAACTTCCATTCATTTATTTAGTCGGAGGAACATGTACGATCATCTCTGCAAGGATCATTGGAAAAGCTTGCGACAGAATTGGAAGCTATAGAGTTTTTAAATTTGTCGCTTTTGCGTCCATCATTCCGATTTTCCTTCTAACGAATCTTCCTCAGGTGCCTTTGGCTTTGGCCCTAATGAGCTCATCGCTTTTTATGATGTCAGGGTCTGGTCGATTTATTCCGGCCATGACGATTATAAGTGCTGTCGTTAAGCCTCAAGAGCGAGGAACATTCATGAGCCTTGAAAATGCCGCCAGACAGCTATCATCAGGGGCCGCTTCACAACTTGCGGGCTTAATTATTGGAGTTGGGGCAGCGGGCGCTCTCACGAATTATAATATTGTTGGATATATCGGGATTGCGACTTCTTTGATGGCGATATACATCGCTTACAAAATTAAAACAAAGTTTAACTTGAGATAAAATATGGCTTTAACATCTGGCCACTTAGCAGCGATTTTATCTTTCTCCATGTGGGGTTTTTTTCCTATTTACTGGAAATTTTTTCCAGAAGTTCAGGCCTGGGACCTATTTGCTCATAGACTTGTCTGGTCATTTATCACACTCATTTTAATTCTAACCTTCAAAAAAGAAATCCCTTCTCTTAAACGCATATGGCTGGACCCTAAAATCCGACTCATGCTTATAGTTTCGGCCATTCTTATCTCCTCAAATTGGCTGCTCTACATCTATGCAGTTAGTATTGGAAAAATACTTGAAGCTAGTATGGGGTACTTTCTTAATCCACTGATTAACGTTTTTATGGGTTGGATTATTCTCAAGGAAAAAATCCGGGCCGGTCAGTGGCCAGCAATAGTCATTGCACTTATTGCGATCATTTTAATTGGCATTCAAAGTGGTCTCGCTCAATTTCCATGGATCGCGGTTTCACTCTCACTCACATTTGCCATGTATGGGCTTATTCGAAAGCTGGCGCACGTTGGTTCCCTGGAGGGTCTTGCGTTTGAAACTTGTATCATGATCATTCCAACACTTGTTATTTGGTATTTTCAACCAAGTACACCCACTGAAATTTTTTCACAAATTCCTGGATGGAAGCTAGTTCTGTTGAGTTTGTCAGGAGTGATCACCTGTGCTCCCCTCGTGCTTTTTGCCTACGCAGCTCGCAGACTTCCTCTGGGTACGCTTGGTTTCCTTGGGTATCTTTCGCCAGGGCTGAAATTTATTTGTGGATGGCTAATTTTTAATGAAGCTTTAAGTCCCGAGAGAATGCAGGCATTTGCACTCATTTGGATTGCCCTCGCTTGGTATACGGTCGAATCGATTCTAAATCGGCGAAAAATGAATCGGATAAAATTATGATTAAACTTAATCAGGCCAAGATCGTTTTTGATCCTCGAGGTATTGCAGGCCTTCACTCTATAAATCTTGAAATTTCAAAAGGATCGATCTTTGCTCTCATGGGTCCTAATGGAAGCGGAAAAACAACCATTCTAAATGTTCTGTCTCAAAAAATACCTCTTGATTCCGGAACTCTCGAAGTCCAAGGTAAAATTCATTTCTTTGAAAGAAAAAATCCTGAATCTGATCTAAATGTTCAGCGGTTTTTAATGGAATCAGTTCGAGATCAAGAAATTGAAACAGATAAAAAGTTACAACTTTCTCGTGATATGGCCGACATTTTCGAATTCACTTTTCAACTCCGTCAGTCTATCGGTCAGCTCTCACAAGGTCAGCTTCAAAAAGTTCTCATGGCAGCTGAATTGATTAATCAACCAGATATTTTGTTTTTAGATGAACCCTTTATTCATCTCGATCCTATGTCGAGAAAAGATATATTAGATTCACTCTTTACATATTTACGGCAAAGAGAAGTCACAGTCCTATGGATTACTCATGAAAGAGATGAAGCACTTCACTTTGCGGATAAAGTAGGACTCATTCAACACGGAAAACTTGAGCAGGTTTCATCACCCGTCGAAATTCTTCAATCCCCTCGTAATCTTTTTGTTGCCCAATATTTTGGTCATCAAAATTTTGTTAAAATTTCTAGTGCTAATGGAATCTGGAGCACGCCTTGGGGAGAAGTTAAATCAAAGCTTAAAGATCAGGAAGGATATCTCGTTGTTCCTCCAACGGCTTGGAAAGTCGACCCTCATTCCACGTTTGAGGGAGTGATTCTCCGCCAATATCCACAGTACTATGCTTGCGAGTTTGAAATTGAAATCTCTGATAAACGCTTTAGGGTCACTCTTCCACTAAATACTTATTCAAATTGGAAAGAAGGTCAGACGATGAAGATTTCACCAGATTTACTACACTGTTTTGTCATTCCTCTTTAACTTAAGATCATAAATTCAGCAACTTAACTACTGTCACAACCATCAACAATCCTAGTCTAACCCTCCTCATTTATGATAACTATTCTTCATGGCCGTAACCTATTTTGATAAAGACAATTACCAGCGCAAACCTGAGTGGCTCAAAGTAAAACTTCCTCAGGGCGATGACTTTAAAGACATCCGAAATAATCTTCGTGAAAAAGGTCTCGCAACAGTTTGTGAAGAGGCCAAGTGTCCGAACATTTCTGAATGTTGGAGCGGTCGAACTGCAACAGTCATGATTCTCGGTGACACTTGCACCCGTGCTTGTAAATTTTGTAACGTAAAAACTGGAAACCCAAAAGGCTTTCTCAATCCAGAAGAGATTCAGAATACCGCCAACATGGTGAAGATTATGAATCTTCGTTATGTCGTTATAACAAGCGTGGATCGCGATGACTTGGCCGATCATGGTGCCGGGCATTTTGCGGCAGTCATAAAAAAAGTAAATCTGGATCATCCCGAAACTAAAGTTGAAGTTTTAATTCCTGATTTTGATGGTGTTGAAGAACGGATGCATGCTCTTGCTCAGGCCATGCCCTTCGTAATTGCACAAAACATTGAAACAGTGAGACGTCTTACTCATCCAGTGAGAGATATTCGTGCGGGTTATGACAAGACACTAAATTGTTTAAAATTCTATAAAGAGAACTATCCTCGCATTCAAACCAAAACGTCTATCATGGTTGGACTAGGTGAAACTTGGCCTGAAATTCAGGAGACACTTGAAGATCTTCGTAAAGTCGGAGTTGATATCGTCACATTTGGTCAGTACCTTCAGCCAAGTAAACGTCATTTAAATGTAGAAAGGTTCTACACTCCAGAAGAGTTCGATGAATTAAAACGCATGGCCCTCAAGATGGGTTTCAAATTTGTGGCCTCCGGTCCATTAGTCAGAAGCTCGTACAAGGCCGGGGACTTTTTGGATTATATTGAAGCTAATCCTCAGCTATGATGCCTTTCTTATCAGAAATTTCCCTTCGTGATTTTGAATTAGATCAATCCAACATTTATGAATCAGGTGAAAGAACGATCATAATCAAAAAATGGAATTGGGATTACAAGTTGGCCCATCAGTTCCAACGTAAATGTTTAGAGCTTTTGGAAGCATCACCAAAGATTCGAATTATTATTTGTTGTAGTCATCCAAGGGTTTTCACTAATGGTAGAGGTCTGCAAAAGCCTAAGAAAGGTGAAATATTAAACCTTATTGAGTTTGATAAGTCCCTGGCCAAGCACCTGCCTTTTCCTTTTTATCAAATCGAACGCGGCGGTGGTTTAACTTTTCATCATCCAGGTCAGATGATTATTTATCCAATTGTAAGACTTAATCCTAAAACCCTCTCACTATCTAAGATGATTGATGACCTTTTTGAATTTTCCATCAGCACTCTCCATGAATGGGAATTAGATGGATTAAATCACGAACAAAAGCTTCTTGGTCTATGGCATGGAGATAAAAAAATTGCTTCGATGGGGATCGCTATTGAAAAGTTAACAACATTTCATGGGATGGCCTTAAATTTCTATAAAGATGAAGAAATGAAAAAGGCGCTTAATGCTGTAAATCCATGCGGCATAAGCGCAGAGACTTACACATCTGTTGAAGAGTTGGTAGAACTGAAGAATAAAACATTAGATCAATTTGCTGATAATTTTTTGCAAAAACTCACTTATTCGTGGAAATAGGTTATTTCCCCTTTCGGACCTTTTCATCTTTAAGATAAAGATCAGTTAAACCAATCAGGCTCTTACCTTTGTTTTTTAATAATAAAAGTTCAGGCGTTTCAATTGTTTGCTCCAAGATCAATTCAGACTGAGGCTTCCATTTCCAATATTTACCATGGTGGTAGGCCCCATATCTATCCGCTATAAGCCCAGAACTATTTTGAGCAATACCTTGCTCACCAATTAAATCATCACCCAATTTTAAATATTCCTGATTTGAAAGCGTTAGATGGTAAAGCGTTGGAAAAATATCTTCGTGGGAACCAAAATTATTTGGATCATACTTCTTAGGTTGCAGTCGCTCCGGAACTGAAAGAAAAAATGGGACAGCATATCTTTTAAACTCTTCATCTAACCCAACACCCTTGGCAATCCAAAAGCTATGATCTCCAGTAAGAGCAACCACAACCTGATCATTGAGCGCAGTCGTTTTAATTTTGGTTAAAAAATCCCCCACTTTTTGATTCGCATACTGCAGTCCCAAGAATCTTTTATGAGAAATATCATCACCCACCGTTACTTTACTCCTAATCTCCTCGTTCATCTCAACTGGCAAAGTATTGTAGGATGATGGGTATTCAAATGGAGGATGATTTGAAGTAGTTAGAACGAGAAAGAACTGAGGTTTTGTTGCAGTTCTTAAATGTTCTTCAATAAACGAATAGAGATATTCATCAAAGACTCCCCACTCGTTACCCAAGTCTTTGGGCTCAATATTGTATAGTTCAGGCATGGCCTCTTTAATTTCGTCAGCTCCCCACAAATTATCATACCCTTGAACAGATAAGTATTTTCCTAAATCTCTCCAGCCAAGCTTTCCACCATAAAGGAAGTGAGTATCATAACCGGCCTTCTTGTATGGAAGATGACCAGAAATATCCAGAGGCGTTTTCATAAAGTCTGATTCAGACAGAAAACGCGCTCCTGGGCGGATAACTTGAGAATTAGCAACGGAAACAAGACTTCCAATTGTTCCATTTTCCGCAGAAAGAAAATTCTTGAAAAGTAAGCCTGATTTAAAATGCTCCTGAAGCGAGCCAAGAATATTGAACTCGGGAGAATTTCGATCATTCCAATACGTTCCAAAGCTTTCCATCACTATCAACACGACGTGAGGAGGATGCTTTGCAGCCTCGATATTCAAAGGTGTTTTTATTCGTAAAGCATCAATTAAAGTTGTTTCCGTAGGCTTTTTAGAAAAAGCTGTTTCAAAAGCCGCTTCCCAGTTTTTATAGCCGTAACTGTTGAGATAATTCACATTGCTTTTTCCGAATGTCTTTCTGATTTTCAAAGCACGATTAAATGTCAAAACACCATTGAGTGAAACTTTATTGATAAACTCATTGGAACTAATGTGTGCATCCTCAACAGACAATGGCAGGCGGGTAAAACTACCACGTGCAAAGAGCGCAAGGAATCCTGATCCAAGTACAAAACATACAATGAAGCGATAATCAAACTTCTTTGTTTTAAGATCAAAATCAAAAGGAGAAAAAAGAAATTTTAAAAATCGAAAAAAACCATAGTGGGTTAAAGCTATAACTGTTAACCACAGCGGGAGATTATAGTTTTTCCAGATGGTTGTTAAGAGTGCGACGGTGTCGTCTTCAAAAAAACCAAAGAACAGAATATTTAAATGATCTTGGAAATACGAATAAAACCCATAATCGCAAATATATAGCCAAATAAGCGAGCAGTAACCAAGGGCCAGAAAACTAATGACTGCGAATCTAGTACCTTTTATCGTCAACTTCCCTGGAATCAGGTAACCCAAATTCATGATTATAAAAGGTAGAGCATTAATATATGCCAAAGGCACCAGATCATACCGCAGGCCCAAAAAAATTGCCGACTTAAAATCTTTCATTTGAAGTTGCAATTCGGTCAAATCACCAAATACAAATGAAAATACAAGGCGAGCAATCGTCATGAATGTAAGCATAATCAGAAACAGGAATATCTGATTCTTGATCCAACGCCAATAATAGTGCTTAAAAGATAAATTCATAAATGACCTCTACAATAGAGATCATAACAATTATTACTCGCTTTGGTCACCAAACATTAAATTTCGCTCGAAATCTTCTGGTGATGTACAATTGCCTTTGGCCTCTTCCATCGTAATAAGGCCATCCTTATAAAGCTGGGTAATGGCCTGATCGAAGCTCTGTGCGCCTGTGGTATTCTTCCCTTTTTCAATATACAAATAAATTTCTTTGGTTCTAACTGGGTCAAGAATCGACTCTTTAATACCCGGATTATTGATCATTATCTCTTGGGCAGCAATTCTTCCCTTACCATCAGAGGTTTTAAGCAGGCGCTGTGACACCGTTGCGTGAAGGTTGTCGGCAATACGAACTCTCACTACATTCTGTTCTTCTGGAGGAAACATCGAAATTAATCGACCAATAGTACTTAAAGCATCAGTTGTATGAACTGTTCCGAAAACTAAGTGACCTGTTTCTGCAGCTTTTAGGGCAATTGAAATCGTTTCAGCATCCCTCATCTCTCCGATTAAAATAATATCTGGATCCTGCCTGAGGGCGGATCGCAGAGCAGAGGCAAAATCAGCAGTGTCCTGCCCAATCTCTCTCTGAGTGATTCTTGCTTTAATAGGAGTGTGAACATACTCAACAGGGTCTTCAAGTGTTAAAATATGAACCGCTGAAGTTTTATTAATATGGTTAATCATGGCAGCAAGAGTAGAACTTTTCCCTGAGCCGGTTGCACCAGTTACCAATACTAATCCGGCATTCGCTTCAGATATCTTGTTAATTACTACTGGAAGCTTGAGTTCTTCAGTCGTAGGAATTTTGTCGCTGATAAGACGTAAAATTAGACCCAGCTTCCCTTGGTAGCGCATGACATTGTATCGAACACGACAAATCTTAGGGACAGAAAAAGAGCCATCATGTTCTCTAATGGTATCTAGTTTTTTTAAAACTTCTTCGTCCTTAATCATCATTGAGCAAACCAGCTTCAAATCATCGTTGGTTAGAGGATCTAGTTTTACGGGGACTAAGTCCCCACGAACTCTAAAACAAGGTTTTTCATCAGTTCTTAAATGGATATCACTGACCCCAGCTGCCGAAGCAGATTTAATAAGGTTCACAAAGGCTTCTTTGGTCAATGCCATGATTTAAATTCTTTTGTTAATGATTTCAAATCCTTTATCGACCAAATAGACCAAGAGGTTTAGAAAACTCTGCATGTCCGACAAGCACCGTCAGGTTAACTATCTTCGCTATCTCTCCGAAGAGTACTCATGGGCAATTATTGGGACAATGAGGAAATTTTTCTGGATGGAGATCATTATTTTGATCGTCTTATAAAGGATATTGATGAGGCAAAAGAACTAATCACAGTTGAGATTTATATTTTTAACGATGATAGTTTGGGAAATAAAATGGCTTCACATTTAATCAAGGCACACCAAAGAGGTGTGGAAGTTCAAATTGTAGTAGATGGCGTAGGAAGCTACAGTTTTTTCGATAGGCTTTATGCTCTATTTTTAAATGCAGGGATTAATGTCAAAATGTTTCACCCTCTTCCATTTTATCATCCCGTATATGGAAAGATGAGTTTAAAAAAGAAGATCCAAACATTTTTCACTCGATTATGGCGACTTAATCAGCGCAATCATAGAAAAGTTATAACCATAGATAGCAACATTATGTTTGTCGGAAGCTATAATTTTTCTGTTGAGCATATCGAAGAATATAAAGAAAAAAAATGGAAGGACATGGGTGTCCGGGTTGAGGGACAAAATGTAAAAATTGCGCTTCTCCACTTTAAAAAAATATGGAAAATAAGAGACTACTTACGTTACCGGAAAGAGATCAAGCATCTAATCACCAAAAACCTAAAGAACGCTCCTCTACGATTAAATCATACCTTATTTATGAAGCGGTTCTACTACCGTGACCTGCTCCAAAAAATTAATCGCGCGAAAGGGCGAATTTGGCTGATGACCCCTTACTTTATACCAAAACGTAATCTAATACGTATTCTTACAAAGGCAGCTCAAAGAGGAGTGGATGTTCGAATACTAATATCATCAAAGACTGATGTGAAAATATTTCAGTCGCTCCAGTTTTTTTATTACCCTTACTTAGCCACGAAGGGTGTAAAAGTTTTTCAATACGTTGAAACAGTTTTGCATGCAAAAACATTCATCATTGATGATTGGATGACAATTGGAACAAGTAATCTTAATCATCGAAGTATTTTACATGATTTAGAGGTCGACCTTTCCGTTCAAGACGAAAACAATAAGATAAAGATAGCAAATGACTTTATTGAATCCACTCTCCCTCAACACGAAATAACAAATGAAAGTTTGAAACAAAGAACAGTTTTTGATAGGTTCTTGGCCAGACTCTTTTTTATTTTTAAATACTGGTTTTAAATGAAGATAAGAATACTTTCCTACAACATCCATAAAGGCTTCACTATTGGTAATACCGATTTCATTTTAGATCAGATAAGAAAAGCAATGAGAGAAGTAAATGCGGATGTGCTTTTTCTTCAGGAAGTATTAGGCGATCATAATGACAGCCGTTGTAGTATTCCAGACTGGACTACGGCCATTCAATTTGAATATCTTGCAGATACTGTTTGGCCACATTTTGCCTACGGAAAAAATGCGATCTATGCAGAAGGCCACCACGGCAATGCTATTTTAAGTAAATTTCCGATCGTAGACTGGTCTAATCAAATTATCAGCACCAACCGTTTTGAGCAACGAGGGCTATTAAAGGCACGTGTTCTTATTCCTCAACTTGAAAGAGAAATTATTCTGGCCAATACTCATTTGAATTTGACTCAAGGTGGGCGAGACCAACAAGCAAAAATGATTATTGATGACTTAAAAAAAGAATCTGACACGCCATGGATTTTAATCGGCGATTTTAATGACTGGAATAAAAAAGTTTCATCTCGTATTGAAGCCGAATTAAACGTAAAAGAAGCGTTCAAATTTCTACATGGAAAATATCCACCCACATTTCCAAGTTTTATGCCTATGCTGTCTTTGGACCGGGTTTTTCTAAATAAGATGACGGCGATTCAGGCCATCACTCTGAAAGAGGGACACTGGAAAAAACTTTCTGATCATTTACCGCTATATGTGGAAATCGAACTTGAAGATTAATTGATTACAAACTTATGCCCACGTGAGAATGCGTAGCATTTTCCGACAAATCGTATTTCATTATCGCGAACAACGATGCCTGCACCATCTGGACAAGCATAGATAATTTTATCTGAAGAGCGAGTGTATTTATTAAACACAACATCATAGCGAGTTGATTTTCTAAAGTGTGGAAAAAATAAAAAATCGACCAAATTTAAAGCCGCTAGATTCTTTATATTTACAATATTTTCATCTCGATCAAATTCTGGATATCCGGCCATCTCAATATTTTCAGTCATCATAATTGCTCCGGCAGAAAGACCGGTTAACAATCCACCTTTTTGAGCAAAAGCCTTAAGCTTGGGAAGTAGTTTGGCCTTGCGAAGACTATTTAAAAAATAAAAAGTATTCCCGCCTGCAAGATGAATAGCATCACTTCGCATCACTTCATTAAACAGAGTTTGGTCAAATGGCACATCAATTGGAAAATGAATGAATCTGAAAATTTTGAATTTAGAATAATGTCGAACAAAAGATTTAAACTCTTGTTCAGAAAGATAAGATGATGACGGAATAAAGGTCACTACTGGATTTTTTTTACCCAGGAGTTCTATAAAAGCTCGATCAAGATGTTGGTTTTCTTTTTCGTCGCCACCGCTATAGAAAACAAGATTCATAGCCCCTCGCGGCACTCTCGAACAATCGTATGAAAATTCTGCATGATGTTCTTATGCCGCTCAGGTGTCTCATGTGCAACTATTTTTTGATCAGGGTTCAAATTTTGATAAGTGGCAAATTGCTGAGAAAGCTCAAATAACTCATGGCCACTCAGCTTTGGTCTCAGTTTTTGTACCTTTTGAACAATATAGGTGATTGAGTCACCAGTTACACGGTCGTATTTATTGATAACCGATGCCCGCATGGTCATTTCAAGCAGCTGCTGACCTCGACTCAAATCAAGCTCTCTCTCGATGGTGTTGATCAGAGACAAGTAATTAGACTGAAAACGGCTAATCTGTTTTTTACGAAGATCGGTAAGTCTCAAATCACTTTTGCGTGCGTACGAAGACTTAATTATTTCAGTAAACTCCTGAGAGCTTAAGCTTGTATTTCTAGCGAGGTAAATTTGAGGAAGTTCCCGCAGAATATCCCGCATACAGAAAATGGCATCACGGTTAATTCCATCCGGTACCTTGTATGGGCCACGCTTAGATTTAGATCTTTCAAAATAACTGAATACTTTTCTAAATTTTGTCACTTTATTCAAATGATGTTTAAGAAGATGATCAACATGAGTCTTCTTGAAACCAATTTTCTGCAATAGATTACGATTTTTTGAATCCACAAAATGCTTATCAAAATATTGCATTATAGGATCTTTCTTAAAGTGTGATAGCGATTTTTTCTTTTTGGTTGTAAGAAAATCAGCAATCTGAACGAAACACTGGACCATGTAGCGGGCCTTCTGCCTCTGCTCAAGAATGGTCGTCGAAAATCTTTGAACATCATCATATCGATATTCAGCATGAAACAGACCAAATTGACGAATGGATCCATAATCAATGATCCCACCATCCATCAAAATGTTATCTCCATCCCAGTCTAACCAACAAAAAATATACTCATCTTCAAATTTGGCAGCGGTCTCGGCCAATGAGCGGGCCACTTGATTGGCCATATGGTAGTACTTATCTTTGTCTGACTTAAAAGTTATTTGGTCCCAGGCCTTATTATCAACCTGACGACCAATATAGTAATCAGCAACCTGTTTTAAAGTTTCAAGATTACCCTGCTTTAGATGTCCAAAGAAATGACTTGGTCTAATAAGATTTGGATTGGCGCGAACATTAATCGCAATACCTTTATCATATTCAAGAATCGCCAAGACTCTTTCTGTTTTAAAACCGTTTTTGCCTAATACTTCTGAGAAGAAAAGTGTTTCTAATCCCTCAGCAACTTCAGACAAACCGCATCCGTAAGAAATACTTGGGTCACCAGTCTGATAAAACTTTTTATTAATGTTACAGGCCGGAGAAAGTTTTGTTCCACCAGTTCCACAACTTGAAACGTCCCAGGTCGTACCATTATGGCGAACAGTTCCGTTCCAAACGGTTCTTCCATCCCCTGACGTTCTTCCCATCTTGTCTGGGTGTTGAAGCTGAAGATAACGAGTGGCCATAAATGTATTTGGTAAAACATCTTCTTCGGGAATTTTTACTTTATTAATAACATCGTATTCATTGATGATTGTTAAACTGAATGTTTCGAGAATTTCTTTTTCAAGTTCTGGTGTTAATGTTTGCGGATGACTTTTTGCGATAAGTCCCATTTCTTTAGCTAGGTCAAAATTGAAAAATGCAACCTTACCACCCTTGCGGTAACGCGCCTTGTATTCAACTCTCCCGCCGGGAACGTTCTTCTTGAAAGGATGCTCACCATTGAGGTGCGCAAAATTTGAATAAGATCTTTTACCGACTTCATCTGTATGACATTTTTTGATCTGGTTCATTAGCTTTTATCAATCCTTCGATAAAGTTCCTAAACAAAAATCCTAATCTTAGTATAGGACCATTTTACGTAAAGTTGACAAAAAAATGTAGATAGGCAAAAAAATAACCCCCTTATCCTGACCCTATTGGTCCCCTAACCTAATATTAACTATCTTAACCGAACCCTGTCTCACGAAGGGCTGCTTTGGTGGCATACTCAGAATATCAGGAGGGTATATGAAAGCGCTTTTTAAAATTTTGTATGTTGTTTATAGCCCGGTGCTAGTCGTTCTCTATTGGAGAAACTCTATGCGGACATTAGATAATGTTCATGAGTTTATTCTACATCAAAGTCAAAATACTGATCCGGATATGGCTCAGGCCTAAAAGAGTAGTGCCACCACTCCTGAGAAAAGTTTTTGAACCCCCTCCCCTCCATCAGCTCCTTCAAAATCATGCGATTCTTTTTCTGCTCATCAGTCACTTTGGGTGAGTCGGTATTTGAGAGATCATCAAAATAATCAAAAGCTGACCCCATATCCAAGGATCTTCCACTCTCCATCTCTACCAGAGTTAAATCCACCGCACTCCCACGAGAATGACTGGATTGTTTCGCAATATAGCCCTGCTCAAAAAGCTGCAGACGAGTAAAGCCAGGGTAATAATGTTCTTTTATCTGGGCATTCGTTTCAGGTTTTTGTGCCCAGGCCTGAAAGAAGGCAACGGCCTTAACTGGACGATAGCTATCGTAGATTTTAAGACTCAACCCTCTTTTCTGAGCTTCAGCTTGCACCAAGCACAAAGCCTCTGCTGGACCTTTAGCGAGATACGCCTTCTTGGCCTTATAACCGGTCACAATTTCGCCAGTAAAGTTTTCAGCAGTAGCATAACTCATCTGGATCTTCATAGATGGACAGGCATCGTTTAGAGAAATGAATCCAGTTGGAATTTTGGCCATTGAAATACCTACGATGACAAAGAATTGAAAAATAAAAATAAGCATTTATAAGTTTTAACCATTTAGTTTATTCCGGTCAAAGACGCAGCGAGTCTTAAAGGTTCCGTCCTTTTATAATGCTCTCTTTCATTTTCTCAGGAGAACTTGTATATTGTCGAAAAAAATCTTAAGGAGATCTAATGAGAGCGCTTGTAAATGTCTTAGTCCTATTTGTTTTTATCGTTTCTTGTTCTAGTACAACCCTAATCAATGTTTCAGATAAAGATGCTAAGATTTTTGCAGATGACCAAATGATTGGTAGAGGAAGCGCAGTCTATACTGATACAAAAATCCTTAACTCTGTAACTTACGTTAAACTTAAAAAAGATGGCTGCGAAGACGTTATGTATTCGTTCCAGAGAAACGAAGAAGTTGATTGGCTAGCTTGCGTTGGTGGATGTCTCGTTCTAGTACCTTTTTTGTGGATTCAGAAATATAAACCGAACCGTACTTACGAGTTTGAATGTACTCCAAAGAAAAAATAAGACTTCTCGTCTTATTGCTTCTGGCTTCTTGCTCTTCAACAAGGCCAAGGGGGAACCAACGAGTTATCCCTTGGTACGTTGCCCAGCATAAAAAACAGGAACTTGGCGTCGCAAATTCCTCGGTCACACAGGAAATGTACAAAAAAACATTGTCACAAACTCTGGGAACAAGCTGCACACACCTCCCGAGCTGTTCGGCCTACACTGCCAAGAAAGTAAGTGATTGTGGTTTTATATATGGAATGACGACTGGTATTGGAAGATTTTTTTCAGAACACGATCGTCCATTTATTGTAAAAGATTTGAGTTATAAAAATGAAAAAATTTATTTTATTGATAACAATCCTGACTGCTCTTTTTGGTAATCAGGCATTTGCTGTAAGTGCCCCTAAACTGGAATTAGAATTGGCGAAAGACTACTTCGCTACAAATAATTTTATCTTCTCTTCGATGTATGCTGAAAAATCTATTCTTGCCTATGATCTTCAAAAAGCGGAATTAAACGACTTAGTAATCATCTTTGTGGAATCAAAAAAAGAATTAGGCGAATTGGCCTACGCATCTGCTTTTTTAAAAAAGAACAGTTCAAAGATTTCTCCTGAATTGATTAAGAATTCTGAATCATATCTTTTTGAACAAGACATCTACCAAAATGAGTTTGGTTCAAGGCTCAAGAGATATATGGTCCTTAGGAAAAAGGACAAATTAGAGGAAGAAGATTTAAAGGGAATGACTCATTCTAGCAAGATCAAGGAACTAGACAACGAAGATGGCAAAAAGAAGCCATGGGTTGCGGCCACTCTCAGCGGGATTATTCCGGGGGCCGGTCAAGTCTATAATGGAAACTACCAATCAGCAGCAGTTTCGTTCATTTTCAATGCTCTATTACTTTTTTCAGCTATAGAGTTTCATAATCAAAACTTGGACTGGGCAGCGGCTACATCTGGATTTTTATTCAGTATGACTTACGTTGGAAATATTATCAGTTCAGGACGAGATGCTAAAAGTAATAACAATCTTATTAACGTGCAAAGAAACAACACCCTTAAGAGAGAGCTAATGCCAGAATTATCTCTTAGTTTTAGCTTCTAGATTATCTGATTTAATTTTTTCAACGACACGACAGGCCTCTTGAAAGCCATATGAGCAGGATAGATTTATATTTTTAGAAAAATTTTCATTTTCCCTTTTTCGATATTGAATTGAGGCCAGACCAAAACAACCTAATCCATCTTTAAGATCACAGCCTTTTTGGTAATACTTCTGGTAATCATTTTGTTGCTCTTGATGAAGAACTCCACCTAGAACTGAGCACCCTGCCCCATAGTCCTGAGCACAGATTCGGTTAAGAACTATTTTTGCTTCAACCGTTTTCCCGTCACTCAATAATTTTTGTGCCTCATTGAATTGGGACATCGGGGTTGCGCAAGCAACGAGTAAAGTGAGAAATAAAAAAGCGAAAAGCTTAGTGATAAAAATAAACACCAACTTGTGCTTCATGAAGATTGCCAACATCTTGGTCAATATTGTTCGTCTTAAAGAATAGGCCTGTATTTCGTTTTAAAAAGTAACGAAAGTCTAGGTCGTAGGTAATTCTTCGTCTAAGCCACCCATCAAAGAGTTCAGTGGGTAAAAAATATCCTGCATCAAGCCCCAAGGAGAAATGATCCTTCAAAACAAGGAAATTCATTTTAGGTCCAAGACTTAGAAGAGAATTATTTTCATAAACTTTGTCATAGAGGTAACTTCCACCCAGAAGAAAACTTAGAACATAGTCTTCCACAAATGCAACAGAGCTCCCCCCACCAAAAGTCAAAACAGGATCAACACAGTCCTTACTTTTACAATCCAAGCGCTGGTCAAACCCAATGGCCAGATCAAAAGAAACTGAACTATTCCAAAAATCTGAAGCTTGATACTTTTTAAGGTCGATCATCCGAAAGCGGTCTAGAATTAAATTTTGCTTATCAAAATCAACTGTCTGATAACGAAGTTTGATATCGAACATAATGACTTGAGAATATTTAAGATGCCCCTGGCTCGGATCAAGCAGTTCGTGTTGGGCCGCTCGCCATTCAAAACCGCTAAATGCTCCTTCCTTATATCTGTCACCAGCAAAAATACCTAGCCTCGAAGAATCATGTGCATCATCAGGTGGATTCATCTTAGTAATATCGAACTTTAAATCACTACTGATATGAGGATTTTCAGCACGCATAACCAACAACTCTCTTCTCTCCTCATTAGTTTTCTTGTCACCAAGCAGGACTTTTTCTGCTTTTAAATAATCAAGAGCACTAATTGAGGCATCTAAAAGATCTGCCCCTTCTTCGTCTTTGTATCTTGTCGGAATATCTTTAGCGAGGGAGGGATTATTAGCGATATCTTTTACAAGATTCATCTTTTTATTACTGAATCCCTCTGTTTCCTTAAGAAGTTTCCCATAAGCCGATACTCTTACCTTACGGTCTTTGATCAAAGAAAGTTTTTTCATCTCTTTAACTGTATCTATGGGAAGTACATAGATGGGACTGAGACCGGCCATAATATCCACGTCATCATAGGCAACATTGAGTAGCCCCAAAACATGGTAAGAGCAATTTTCAGTGAAATAAAAATAATCAAAATAAACAGATCCCATTTCCCAAACATGATCAATCACACGGTCAATTTGTTCCTGATTTAAACCTAAGTCATAGTCCCAAATATCACGAAATTCATGGTCGTTATATTCACGAATTTTGTAATAATAAGGAACAACGGAAAATTTACCAGGATAATATCCGCCAAGACCTCTGAGCATGTAGAGAACAACATTGTCCTTGGAAGACTGAGCCGCGAAATTAATCGCATAATCAAGAAGTTCATTTTGACGAAAATCTTTATAGCGACTTACGTGTAGAAAAGTATGTCCAAAAGTAGAGCCCGGATTGTTTATATAAAATGAAGAAAAAACTAAACTTAGATTCTTGGCATCAAGCTTTTCAACGAAGGAATTATAAATGGTGCAGCTCTTAGTCGTAAAATTCCAATTATTTTGAATATTTTCTTTTAGCCACTTATAGCGCAGAGGAAATTTACATACATAGTCCTGGGCCTTATCAGAATTCAGCAATTGGACAAAATGGTGTAGCTCTTTGGCAGGAGAATTTTTTCCTTCAGGAAAAACAAAAAAATCGGGAGAATCCACTTCACTGACCATTTTGCCTAATAAATTAGGACGATAGTGCAAAAGCTTATTCCAATAGCTCATTTGCTTTGAATTCAAAGTTTGGGCATGGCCTTCGGAAATGAAGAGAATAAAAAGAACTGAGAGCAATAATTTCATGGATTTAATTTAACGAAACAAACAGGAAAAGCCAACCCAGGACTCAAGGTCCTGGGTCAGATTTAAATCAAAACTTAAAGAGAAGCAGTAGTCATACAATTAGTAGCAGCTACTGAATTGATGTTATGAGTGATTTCTTTAGATGTAGCAGTAGATGAATTGAAAATTGTCTTATAGTTCATTTTAAGAGCTTTTCCGAATTCAGTTTTGTTACTACAGCCGTAAACGTTAGAAAGACCAACAACAGTTTCACCGTTACCACGAGCAATGTCGTTAGCAAGAGCTACTTTGTTAGCTTCGATATAAGCTTCAACTTGACCAACTTTAAGCGGAGCTGGTGAATCACAGTTAGAAGTACCTAGAGAAATAGCGATTGTTTGAAGACCTGTACCGTTTGTAGTAGCAGCAAGAACTTGCTTCCACCAAGTCTGGTCACCTTCGAAAATCATAGAACCAAGACCACAACCAGCAGAACCGTACTTAGCAGCAAAAGCCGAAGAAGTAGCGAGAACCATAGCAACAACAACTAATAATTTTTTCATAAACACTCCATTGTTAATGTTAATTATATAAGACAATATTTCTTTTAATATCCTATCCGCTCTTGGGTACGAATCAAGAATAATTTCAAAAAGAATATATTACCTGAGTGGCATGATCGGGAGGATTGGAAGCGTTATGAATCTATGCGGGCAAAATAATTAATGGTGAGGTATGTCAAACGGAGCCGCTTTTCAATCGTCTCGTCGAGCATCAAAAGAAGATCTTCTAACTCGTCGGCTAAACCAATATCACATACAAACTTGTCGGCACCAACTTCTGCCATCAATGGGTCAGCTTTGGCCTCTTCTAGTTCATATAGCAAAAATGCCAGTTCATGGGCCAGATACGCTACTGCCGCCCTATTGGGAGATCTAAGTAATTTTTGAAATTCAGGAAAGACCACCACAATATTAGTTAGTACTTGTCCTACTTTTCTTTGGCCCTTCATGACCTCGCTGGGAACGAAAGTTACGGGAAATTTCGTCATCATGACATCAATCAGGCCAGCTGGTAGATGTTGAAAAAGTTTTTCAAAATGGGGCTTTATATTTTGTTCAGTGATCCACTGATGTTCAGGCAAAGAGAAAAAATAGAAACTAAAATTTTCTCTAATTTTTCTTTTATCCGTTCGATCTTTATTAAAATATTTCTGAATGAGATTTAGCATGGAATTATCCTCTTTCATCCTTTTCGGAAAAGAGACATTCTCCTTGAGGAAAATCTTATTGAAAAGGCTGCTCATCAGAATCTATTGAGGTGTTAACTTGACCCTGATACTTCTCGCCGATTATCTCTAGAAGATCGTCAGGTATTTTAGCGGCGTGATATTTCTTACCGTTAGTTGTTCTAATCCAGAATCCATTTATAAGTCTGTCAGGGCGAGAAATTCGAATTGGTTTAATCGAAATGATATGGTCCAGATTAAAAATCACTTCTACTTCCTCAGATTCCGCTGAACCCGAAGCTTTTATATTGAGTATCGTAAACTTTCTGAATTTCATGGGAGACTCCTATATGAATTGGAGTTATTTTATATTGAATTGCTTGAGTTTGGATGATGAGGGTCGGATTAGTGAAAAGTTTACAGGAATCGACAGAAGAAAGTTGGAATTTGACCAGTAACTGGCAGATGAAGACCGTCGAATTCAAACCCAAAGACCCCAAATCTCTAACCCTACTCCTACATGGGTATAACGAACGAGGCCTTCGAATTTTTCGCAAGCTTCGTAGGCACCTGCCTGAGGATACCTATGTAATCGCCCCTGACGCTCCTTTCCCTCTTCCAAGGGTTAAGCCAGATAGAGTAGATTTTGGTTACGCCTGGTACTTTTATGATCCCTTCACAAAGAATTATCACATCGACCAAACTTTCGTTCTTGGCCTAATAAAAGACCTGCTTGATCAGGCAAATCCAAACGGTCTACCCGTGACAATTATCGGTTTTTCTCAAGGGGGATACCTTGCCCCTTTAGTTGGATATGCTGAGAAAAATTCGAAGCATGTCATTGGAATAGGTTGTGAATTCAGAACACGCTTTTTTCCAAACAGGCCAACTTTCACTTTGGACTCCATTCATGGATCAAGTGACTCAATCGTTTCGCCCGAGCATGCTCAATCTGAAATTACCTCTCTCAGCGACATGGGAATCTCAGTGACCTGGCACCCTATTCCCGATACAAAACACGAAATAAATAATGAAGTTGGTCTCACTATAAAAAAGATATTGGAGCAGTATGGAGAAGGAAGTTTATAAGGGTCAAATCGTTAGAGTGACCGAAGAAAAAATTGAAGGCATCAACTGGGAAAGAGTTTATCTTCCATCCGGGGTCATCATCTTTCCAATTAATGAGAATGGACAAATCCTCATGATTGAAGAGAAGCGCCCACATGAAAATCCTCCACGAAGAATTAAGCCTGTTTCAGGAATTCTCGAACTAGAAAAGGGATCACCGGAAGAAAATGCTCAAAGAGAAATGCAGGAAGAGATTGGTTTTAGAGCAGGAACAATGGAAAAGTTTTGGCTCATGGATGCAACAGGTACCGTTAATAATCAGCAACATTTCTTTATTGCCAGGAACCTTATTCCCTCAAAATTACCTAATCCAGATGGCGAAGATACCATCATGGACATTAAGGCCTTCGATTTGGAAGAGCTGAAAAACAAATACCTGAATGATGAAATCAAATGGTCGATGTCGACTCTGGGCTTCTTCCGATTATATCAACACCTTAAAAAATAACGCTAAGCGCCCGTAATTTCGTTACGCTACACAAACATTACATTACTGCTTAATACATTTGTTAGTTATGCCGAACTTGTGTATACTGAATCCATAAGAAGGATAACTCAATATGTATGTTTGTATCTGCAAAGGCATAACCGAAAAACAAATCCAAGAAGCGGTTACGTCTCGTAAATCAAATAATCCGAAAGAAATACTTAAATCATTAGGTGTTGGTTCAGACTGTGGCACTTGTGTCGAAGACGCAGTTAAGACGCTTCTTGAGGCTAAATCTAAAACACCATTTGAAATGAAAGACTCCTCAAACAATTCTTAGGCTATTTAAACTAGATAGCTTCTTTAAATCACCTCTTCTACAATAAGCTTAATATTCTTTGATCCCAGAGGTAAATTTATGAAAGGCACTCCAGCAATTATCGAAGCTCTAAACTCAGTTCTAACAGCAGAGCTTACGGCCATTAATCAATATTTTCTTCATGCTCGTATGCTCCAAAACTGGGGATTAGAAAAAATAGGAAAATTAGAATACGCAGCTTCAATTGATGAAATGAAACATTCAGATATGGTGATTAAAAGAATTCTTTTCTTAGAAGGTCTTCCTAACGTTCAGAAGCTTAACAAAATTCGCGTCGGACAAAATGTTGGCGAAGTGATCGCAGCAGATTTGAAAGTTGAGTATGAAGCAATTCCAAATCTAAAAAGATGTATTCAGTTAGCAGAAAAAGAACATGACTATGCAACTCGTGATCTTTTTCTTTCGATTCTAAAATCTGAAGAGCATCATGTTGACTGGCTCGAAACTCAGCGCGACCTTCTTAAGGCCGTGGGTGTTCAGAATTACATGCAGTCACAAATGGAACCTGATCAGGGTGCTGTTTAGTAATTTAAGCTTCTGGACTTCAAATTGAATTCAGCCGTTTGGGCTTGAATAAAATCCATGTAATTTTGTATTTTATTTAAATAGTTGTGAGCTTTCATCCCCGGAGTTGCAAATTTGGCTCCGGAGTTGATCTCTTTCATAGAAGCATTAAATAGACGCTGCAATTTGAAAGTCTCATTTTCCATTTTTTCGACAATTTTGACCAATTCGAGAATGATCATTTTTTGTTCTTTCTGCTTTTCTGGTTCAATTGAAGTGTCGCTTACCTTCATATTGAGATCCATAAGCTCGTTCTTCACCTTTAACTGAGCACCTTTTGCTTCGTTAAGAGAGCTCACAAAATCGTCTTTCATCTTTTTCGAATTGACTCTAAAGACGGATCTCGATTCGAGATAGGCATTAAGGCCAAGACTTTCAGACCTATATTTATCAAATTGTTTATCAAGAATATTAAATCTGTTTTCAAAATCTTTCTGAGTGTCAGTAAACGACTGGTAATCATTATCTTGAGAGGATATTTTATCTTTGTGACGAAACGGATGATTCTCAAAGTCTTCTTTTAATCTCACATAGTTCTGTAGAAGGTTGCGTTGTACACTTCGCATGCGGAATAAACTCTGTCTGCTTTTATCGTCGCCCCATTTAATTAGTATCTTTTCATGCTCGAATAAATCCATCTCAACTCGTTGGATGCCTATTTCTGCTTGAATTAAGATTTTCTGTTTATTTTGGTTGTATTCAGCAACATCAATCACGTTAGAAACGCGGATGACACTGCATGAATAAAGGGCCAAAAAGAGGAGGAGGAAAGATAAAATCTTCATCGGTATTATGGAAGAATATAATCTCTTGGCATATTATCCTCAGGAGTGGCCATCTTATCAAAATAGAGATCATATTGTTTATTATAGGCTTCAACGACTTCAGGGATCGTAATGTAGTAGAAGTTTTCAAAGTTTTTAGTAAATGCGGCTGTTGTGAAGTTACCAGCACCGTTGAAAACGGCTCCACCATTATCAAACGTAAAAATCATAAACTTGTTATGTTGAAGCTGAAAAACATTCTGATTTGTCTGAAGAAACTTAGTTTCCATTCCTTTATTAATCAAATCTTTATAGATTTTGAAGGCTTCAATTGAAGTATTACGTCCAATGTCTTCCCTACGCTTAACTGACCAGTAAATGTCATCATCAAGAATAAACTTGATTGGTTTTTTGTCTGCTAGCAGCTTCATGAATATGGCCGCGATTTGACCTGAAAACCTGTGTGACATGGCCTCAATGGATTTTGCTTCGTCACCAGCTTGTTTTACTTTTTCGAGAGCTTTCTCTCCATCTACTGGGGAGAAGAAAACCTGAATATCAGTTTCTTGCTCGGCTTTAATTTTACCCCGGCAATCATTGAGAAATTTTGAAAAATTTGTTTTAGTATCTCCTGCCTCAATCATCGCCTCGAGAACACATTTATGTGATTGCGCAAAATAAGATTCACCAGATGTTGTGATGAAATTCCAGTTTTCATGATTAATACTTGTTCCACTCGTCATGTTTCCAGATGAATAAAGAATTTTGGCAATTTTTGTTCCAGGATTTACTATTAGGATTTTATTATGTGCATACCCAAGGCCCGCAGTCGTACCACGATAGGTAACAGTAACAAGATTATCTCCGCACTTTTTCAAGCCTTCTGCTGCTGGATTGAGAACAGGATTAGCATTATCCTGGCCACCGTCCAAAACGATAGAGATTTTTACTCCCCTACCAACAGCGCTACACAAAGCATTTGCTACATTTTTAGAACTGAAGCTTAAATATGCGAGATATAGTTCTTTTGTGTCCTTGTCGGAAACCCATTCAACAATTCTATACTGAGGTGAATTCTGCCTAGAGACTGAAGCGGCTTCATCAGAAGGCTTACAGTAAACATTTTTAGGTTTAGATGTAACGGTTAATCCATTAACTGTTATTAAAGGACGATCATAAGAATAAGTTTCACAAACGGGATTGGTAAAGAGGGGCTCGAACTTGAAAGGTTTGTAATCAGAGAGTTTAACCGCCCAACTGTTTGCAGATAGTGAGCATAGAAGAAGTGCTGTGATTTTTTTCATTTTAAATCTCCGG
>JBILYY010000246.1:0-3676 GCA_044377495.1 Bacteriovoracaceae bacterium
GGACGGGAGGTGTTCTGAAACTTTTATAATCGATGGCCATTTTTTAGACAGTTTTACGTAAATTGGTTATTTCTGGGCGATTATTCCCGGTAAATTAACTAGCGACTACGTCCTATTGGCTTTTTGTTGGACTTACTCGGCTTCACCACCCAAATTCCCCCACACATACAAGCAGGATCTTAAGAATTATTGATTTTTGACCAAAAAAAAGGGGCCTAAGCCCCTTTTTCTAATTCAAATTAAACAGCTTCAGGAGCTGTAGCAACAACTGGAGCCGCTACTTTTTTCGTAGCTTTCTTAGCTGGAGCTTTTTTCGTAGCTATCTTTACTGCTTTTTTAGCTACTTTCTTTACTGCTTTTTTACCAACTTTCTTCACTGCTTTCTTGGCTACTTTCTTTACTGCTTTCTTTGTTGATTTCTTAGCCATGGGGATCTCCTGGTGGGAATTGTGTGTTGTTATGAGAATCATAAACATTTATTCACTAGTTAGCAAGGAGATCGAGGCAAAGTTAATCCGATTCAAATGGGCAAACCGCATACCGGAGGCAAGATTCCTCATACACATACAAGGAGAAATTAATTGTTTTTTGATTAAGTTTTAATCTAATTTTCTAGTTCAGCAATTCTTTTTTGGTAAAGATCACGTATGCAATTTTCGTTCGTACATTTCTCCCTCTCGGCGATAAATGTTCTTTGCGTTTGTTTAATCGTTTTCCCTTTTGAACTTTTTACTCCTTTCTTATACAGGTCGCTCAACTTTAGATCAAGCTGACTCAGGAAAGTACTTCTACAAATTTCTTTTTCTGAAAATGTGGTGGCCTTTGCACAACTAAAACCAGGTGTATTAGTGACTGGTTTTGTATCTGGTAAATCTAAGGTAGTATCATATGCTTTCGCACTAACTATTTGAGAATCTCCTTCATAATAAATCGTCCTCAAGTCTTTGTTTTTTTCTGAGACATAAAACAGCCCCTCTTTTTTATTTTTCACAGTAATCCCTGATAACGATCCGCCATTCTCTCCATAAAATTCATACACATAACCAATATCCTTAAATTCAATTGGGACTTTTAGTTCCATATATTGAGATAGCAGTTTGTCTAGTTCATAAGTTGCATCGATATCGATATCGATAGAAATACTCTTCAATTCTTTAACGGTAGATCTAGATAATCGTATTCCGAGATTGGCTGGCTTTGGTCCTTTAAAGTATCTTAGATCAGGCATTTTTATATCAGGCATATATCTTCGATCATCATTGGTGGGAGTGGTAAAAACTAAAGCCTTAAAATCCTTATTATAAATACCTACTGAGCTGGGTAATAAAAGGATTTCAACATTGTCTGCAAACTGTAATTTTGCTTTAAAAACAATTACACTGGGCAGAACCGGAAAATCGGTTGTATTTATAAAATTTTTTTTCACTAAATAATTAGCCACAACATGTGATACGCTTAGATGAGTTCCATGTAGGCAATCTTTACCGTACCTACCGGGACCATCATAATGTAAAAGATTTTTATATTTTTCACATATTTCACTTCTGAAGGGTTCAGGAAGGTTGAAATCAAACTTATATGGAATTATTATTAAAGCTGCTTCATCGTTAATGGGAACGGCTGAGATTTTCCCTGAACTAAAAAGTACAAATCTTAGTGCAGACATATGTAATGCTCTTATTAAATCAATGGGTAGGTAAGTTTTCATTCTATCAATGTAATCCAACTCCTCTCCCATGTTGTTGAATATTTTTTGTTCAGAGACGTAGTTGCTTTTTGGGATTTCAACATTAAAGAAATTACTTTTATTTGTTTCGAAATCAAATATATCCTGACTTCTTTTTTTATTTTTCTCTTCTCTTCTTTCCAAGCTCTTCTCTTCTTCTATCACTGTGTTTTCTCTCTTTGTAAGTCTCTCTTTTATAGTTGCTACACTTAGGCACTCTGGAAACTGATTAATAATTTTAATCATCGAGTCAGGAGAAACTTCTCGTATAAATGTGTATCTTTCTCTTATTTCTGAGCAATTCTCTTTTGGTATTTGGAATGTATACTCAAGAAATATTCCTAGAGACTTTTCAATCTTAGGAGAAATAAGATAGTTATTTTCAGGAGTCATAATGAGTGCTGTTTTAAAATATAAGAGGGCCATCCCGCTATCACCCGTTTTTAATTTATTATCAGCGATAAAAAACAACTCACTACTTACCGCTTCTTTTTCTTGAGAAGATTTTGCCATTTTGAAATTTGCGATTTTTTCATTTAAAAAATCATCTGCACTCCCAAAACTTGAATAAAGGAAAAGAAAAAGAATCGCAAGTTTCATTAATTTATCCCCAATGCACATACTTAAATATATTTCAGCATGTTGTTTTTGTCTGAGATACAATCCAGTTTCTGTATCCACCCTTTAATAGCAGCCTTGACTGTGTCTATGGATTCTCGAAGACCATGCTGGCTTCTTTAAAACCACCACTTCTTACCTCATCGAGCTTGCTCAGAAGACCTATATTTGAGTACGGACCACTAAAGAGTGTTATATCGGTATCGGCATAAAATAGAGTAAATTGATTTTTTCCTTTAAAACTTAATGAAGAATCGAGAATTCTTCATTAAGTTTTCTTATATGTTCAACCGATACTGCTTTTTTCTCTATGTCCTATGGTTGAGTTTTTAAACATGATAGATGTTTAAGATATTATAATGATATGCCGAAGAGAATTAAAAAAAAATGCGGAGAATTTATGAATTATCGTCTTGCACTTTTTCAAGTGCCTGCGGCATTGCTTCTTATTCTGGGGATTAGATTTCCATATTATATTTCAGATAATGTTCGAATCATCTATATAGTTTCGTCTTTGTCTTTAGCAGTTCTAGCCTTTATCTATACCGACGCCTCCAAACCAGCTAAAGAAAATGATTCAAAGTGGACAATTATTTTTTTTGGGACTGCAATTTTTTTTCTTGTGATCTCTGCTATCCTTTCAAAGTTTGCTCAATCTGTTTGCTTAAGTAGAAATACTTACACACCCTCTAGCTGCGAAATAAATTTACTACATAACCTAGCCGAGGGCGAGCATCTACCATATCTCCTTGATCAACTTCTGATGTTCCCGTTAGAGTATTATTCAGTTCATATGCATGACTTTGGGGCCATGCCTGTCCTTGCCGGAATTATGTTGCTGGTTTTCGTGGGACATCAATTGTTTCAAATGTTCAATACTAAAGCGAAAGAAATGATAAATCAAGAAATGCAAACTGATTCTACTACAAAATTAATACAACTTAAAAAAATGTTGGACGAGAAAGTCATTACAGAAGAAGAATTCCAAGATGCCAAAAAAAGACTTTTTAGTACTTTGTAATTCCATAGGAAGCCGGATTAAATGTGGTCCCTCACAAAATGGAGCATCATTTGAATATTCGGTTGATTTCGATAAAAACAACGATGATTTTTAACGTCTACCACTTACGGAGTGGGAATTATCTTTGACTTAAAATCGATTGATCTCCAATACAACAAGGACAGTCTGAATTAACCCTATATCACTATAACTCAAAAAGCAGAAATCCCCCCCCTTTTCAGGAATCGGATGACCTTCGGTCTCACTTTTAAAGAAAATCTTCGCTACCTTTTGTCAGATTCGGCTGAAATTTACGAAACCGTCTTATTTAA
>JBILYY010000020.1:0-31811 GCA_044377495.1 Bacteriovoracaceae bacterium
AATAACCTGATCCCAAACGAGGCTCAAAGCAGCTTTCACCGACGCATAAAGATTGCAATCAATATGCACAAATGAAAAATGGCCGGGATAATTAAAGTGGAATTTAGGTGAGGAAAAATCTCCCTGACAAGGCAGGACCATTCCTTTTAGGCCAAGGGCATTAATCGAGTCATTAAACTGTGGCAGCTGTGACAGCTCCCCAGTACTTTGATAATCCCCTTCTTTGTAGTAGGGCCTTTCTTTTGGACCACTACTAAAAGGTGCTCCCGTGAAGGTATCAAATGCATACGTTTTTTGGTTATGTTCTTTAAAGAGTCTTCCAAGAAATAGACTCATTCCACCTTTGGCCACACCAAACTCTCCGGCCGATCCCTTGGAAGTTAGGTTCAATTTTTTTATTAATCGATAGTAGAAATATTGGGCCCAAGGATAAGTTGGAGTACAAGAGAACTCCTTTAAATCACCAGCGACTGCCTGAAAATCTCGAGGAAAGTCACCGTAGGAGAAGATATGGTGGGGAAAGAAAATTTGTCTTAAGGCTTCATTATTACTCATACCTAGTGATCTTAACCCATTAATCGCCACATTTACTTTGAAAAAAAATCGACGACTAAGAAGAAACATAAGTTATATTAATAGCTTAGAGAATCCTCTTGAATTATGCCTGACCAGGACTTAACATCTGATAATGGAAAACAAGAAAGAATATGATTTCGGTGAAATCGAAATTTCGACCTTTGAAGAAATACTTAGTGATTTCAACACAGCATTTGAAACATATGAAGTTTATGCTTTCATTCCAGCACCTCCAAGATGCGACGGAAACAACAGGCCCGTAGACCCTTGTTAAACTCAACTACCCCACAAAAATCCAACTTCATTTCTAAAGAAATTTTTAAGAATCTTGACTGGAACTGGTTTAGATCCATTCTACGATCTGCGCTCCCCATGTTTGAGGCCAATAGTGAATATGTCACTTTATCGAACTTTCTAAATGCTGAAAAACATCTTTACTCCCGCTCACAATTAGTAAAAGAAATTACTGAACTTTCAGAGCAAGAATTTTCTTCCCAATACCCTTGCTCCTTTCGGCTTACGAACGTCCAGGTCTTAAGCCCTCCAATTATGCAGATTTGTCGCCAACTCGCTCAGTCTTTCAATAAAACTGTTTTTTGCAATCTCTACTTCACACCGGGAGTAGATCGTAACTGTTTTGACTATCACTCGGATATTCAAGAGACATTTATTATTCAGTTAAAAGGCTGCAAGGAATGGAAATTTCCTTTGGATGAAAAAGGTGAGGTTGTCCGGTTAGTTAAAGATCTAAGCTTTGATAAAGAAGAGCTGATACCAGGGCGCGAGAGTACACTTCTTCTCAATCAATGGGAGCAGTTATACGTGCCTTATGCTATCGCTCACGGGGTTGAGATAAGAGGCGATGGACCCTCACTACATTTAACTTTTGCCTCGTATGAAAATCAAATCAGGACTGTTTCGAATCATTTTATGAATGAGCTACTTGCTTTAGCTAATATGCAAGATAAGCAATATGAAAAAATTGAATTAGATGAAGTTAGGCAAATGCTTGGAGTTCTTAAGAAGGCAGCATTTTCTCTCAATGCAGATAAACTAGCTTCAAAAATTCTAAACGAAGCTTTTATAAATGATTTAAGGGCTTCGAAGCTTGGTCGTATTTACCCTCTACAAAAATAATTTTGTCTTTAATCTCGCCATGTAAGAGTCATGGGAATCTATATAGTCCGCCAGACTCGAATACCTTACTTTTATAAAATTCTCGACCTCACCTTGAACCTCTTTATTGCCGCTATAGCGTGAAAATTGCAGCATGCGAAAGACTTCATCCAGCTCTAACTTTTCAAGCAAAGGAACAAGCCCCGAGGGACCCATGGATGTGGATTCAAAAAGTGTCAAAAGTCGCAAGATATAAGAGTAGTCTGTACGGTTTTTGATTCTCAAACCTGGATGATAGAAAAAATGATTTGCTCTCTTGTCAGCTAAAAGCTGTCCCACTAGAAGACTAAATTGTCCCCCCGTAGGTCTAGATAGAAGATGAATCGAGTCCTCGCCTATCATTCTAGGCTCATTTTGATCAAGATGTTTTCCGGAGACAGAAATAAGCTCCCCATAGTCTATCTGGGAATCAATTACATGTTGCTGACTGTAGCGAAACTCAACTTCATAGGGTCTTCCTAGAAGAGGTACAAAACAACCCCAAAAGGGATGATCATGAATTTCAGTACCCATCTGATCCATAAACATAACAGTAATGAAGAACGTGCCATTATTCACAAGAGTTAAATTAAATTTCCCAAAGCCTTTTGGGCCATAATACTGGGGAACAGACCGCGCGAGGTGCATACAGGAATTTATAGTATCAAACCCTTTGAATCCAAATGGGCCAATACTGGTCAAAATATTGTGAACCTTATGAGGAAAATCTTCATTAGTGCTACTCTCAATTATCATTCTTTCAAGCTTAAGAATTTGTTTTAAGAAAGGTTCTGTATCTGTCATAATCAAAAGCATCATGCATTTTCATTCTGAAAGCAAAGAGAAAATTGGTCTCATCGTAAGCGAAATCGCAACTCAATGGGTTAGCTGTATCCGTATTAATGAAGGGCTCAAATTGGCCTATGAGCAGGCCTCTGATATCCAGATTTTTCAGCTTTATGGCGTAAATTCCAGAAAGGTTATTTCCTCTATAATAGAGTCAGATATTCACTGTCTGGTATTTCTCGATCACCAAGTTCGGCCTCTCGAAATATTAAGGGACATGGAGCTGCTAAAAGTTATTGCAGCAAAACGTATGCGAATTATCATTCATGTCTATGGGTGTTTTGTTGATAGACTTGTCGAATATTATTCGATTTTGAACTTACTTAAAGATCAGGATGTTCACTTTATCACTGCTTCTCCTAAACACAAGAAACTGGTTGAGCAATCCCTGACTGCTCCTGAAAACGCAGTCCATCTTATTCCTTTTCCCGTCAAAGCGCCTATACAAGGTTTAAGAAAGAGTCAGGCCGATATTAGAAAAGCGCTTGGACTTCCTTTAAGCGGAAGAATGTTTTTATACACGGGAAGGATTTCAACTTATAAGAATGTTGAACTCGCGATGAAAATGTTCGCTAAAATTCACGAAACTAATCCTGATTTATTCTTCGTCTACGTTGGTTTATTTGATAATTTTGATACATATACAGGCAACGACAAAATGAGCAATCAAGCGATTATCAATGCCAATGTATTAAATCAGATCGATCCAAAATCGACCTGGTGTTTTTATCGTGGTTTTGTTCAGGAGGCCGAACTGGCAAGCTACTATCTTGCTGCGGACGCCTTTATTTGTTTATCAGTGTGTAGAGGTGAAGATTTTGGGATGTCTGCCCTTGAAGCTTCATCTTATGGATTGCCTTGCTACCTAACTGACTGGGGCGGCTATAGTGGTTTCGCAAATCTAGCGAACACCCACTTCGCTCCCGTGAAAATTGTTGAAGATGATATTCTGATTTCTCTCGAACAAATTGAAATAAAAGTGGAGTCCTTCCAACCTTCTACCCAAAAAGAAAAAGATCAAAAAGCTCATGACGTCCAAATAGAGTTTGGTCATGAAAAAACGAGCAACAGAATTAGGGCAATGCTACAAAGCAAAAGCTCAAGGCCCATTGGAATAAAAAAAGACTTAGTGGTGCAAAGAAATTTCTTAAAGAAGGCAAGAAGCTGGGAGATATTCAGTAAATTAAGGGAATTATATGAACTCTATGCAAGTTAGTCTTAAAAAGCACTTGAGTGAAATATCTTTACCGATTCCTCAAGATGATCCTCATCTGACATATCCTCAATATCATGACTTTCAAAGTTCAGGGAAATACTACGGGGAGTGCCCTTTAAAGTTTTCATTTGAACCTTCATCGCAGACCCATAAAGGCTGGGTCGAGCTTATGGATGGCCATTTGTTTCTAGTACCGTTTTTATTTTCACAAAAAATAACTAAACCTCAAATGATCCTGCCGCGCCTTTCGCTTAAGATGTTGCCAGCGAATCTTGATGGATTTCATTATTCAGTTTTTTCTTACGGAGCTAGAACTGCACCCGTCCCAGATGTCCTCTATCTCTTTATGGAATACTATGAAAACCTCACACACGAAACGATACTAAAACGAAGTTTTGATCAAGTAGCATTATTGTGTTCCCAAAATGCCAAGGTTAAACTTGTGCTAAATTGTTACCTAAGCGCGAATGGAAAAGATCCAAATCTGACACAACTTCTTGAAGGTATACGAAAGCTCCCCTCTCACTGCTCTCTCCTTTCACTTAACGATTATAATAGCATTTTGAACTTGCAGGGCAGCGAAACGATTTTTCTCTACGATGAGGATGTCCTAACTCACTCGGTGTGGGAGGAAATAACGATTATTAAAAATGGCACCGTGATTAAAGATAAGATATCCCCATTGGACACCTTGGTTCATTCTTTTTGTATTTTACCAAAGGTTAAGCGGGAGATATACTTTCATAGACCTCTTTCGAGAGTTTTATCTCTCGATAAAGAAGAAGAACTTAAGAAAATAGTTCGTTCCCTATCAACTCCTGAGGAGCTCTTGCATCAGAGTTACCGCAGGTTGATTAGTGACATCGTTAATTCCTAGGAGAAATATGAGTTTTAAATTAAAAGATACGGTCATGTATAAAGAAGACCCTCAAAAGCAAGGAGTGCTTTTTTCTATTGAAAATCAAAACGACAAGTTTTTGAAGATTAGAGGTGTTGCTCAATTCTTTATTAATCACATACTTTCAGGCAAAACCTTTGAGGAGACACGTAATATTACTCTTAGCGAATACAACGTTAGCGCGGAAGTACTAGATAAGGATCTACAAGTTTTGCAGGGTAAACTGACAGAGGTTGGCTTTATAATCGTTTAATCATTGCTCATCGGACAAACATCTTATCAAATACGAGCAGACCTACAAAGGCGTCATTGGCCGCATATCTGGCCTGAGAGTCACTCAAAACAGAGTTTTCCCAGTTCGTGACTTTGGCCCCCTTACTAAGTCTTTGATTAAGATACATTCCACAGAGAGACCGAAGGCTTAGGGAGAGAACTTTTGAAATACGCGTTTTTTCAGAAAGATCAATAAAGCCCGCTGGCGTAAATTGAAGCATTTTTTGTAATGCTATGATGTCATCTCTAATGCCCACTCCCACTTTATTTATCTTTTCGTCTTCTAGCAAACCAACAAGCTCTGATGAAAGAGGTATTTTATTCAATCGAAATAGATAGCAACATTCATGATTAGCGAGTTGAAGTAAGGCAACGTTATAGAATTCCCCTTTTCTAAAGGAGGGCCTAGTCTCGGTATCAAAACCAAGAGTGCTGGCCTTTTTCAATTCTTCAATCGCTTTTAGGGCAGATGAAACTGTTTCAATTAATTCATAACGGCCATGATGATTAAACAAGGGAAGCAATTGAAGCTCTTCTTTGCTCATCGGGGGCTTAAGGACAGGATTTAAATATTGGTTCATAGTTGATTGATTTTACCACGCATTTGAGTAAATTAAACAAAAAGTGGATGCCCTTAGCTGGATTATACACTACCTATATTTTTTTGTTTAATCTTGAAACAAATACTATTTATTCGATGTCAGGATTTGTGAAGTTCTTTTACCTGACAAGAACTAAGTCATAAAGCAGAATGCGCCAATATCAACCTATGCGCGGGAGTCCACTTTGGAAATGAGAAAGCTCAATCAGCTTAAAGCAACGAATCCATATTTACGTCTTGGAACTGATGTTACAGACCTTGAAAAATCAATTCAAACTTTGGGTCTGATCGCACCCCTCGTAATTTCCTCCGATAATGTGATTTTGGCGGGAGCTCGCCGCTATCAAGCGCTCTTAAACTTAGGATATACCGAAGCACCTGTGATGATTGTAGATAAAAATCCGTTGGAAAAAGAGCTGGTCTCAATTGATGAAAATCTGGTCCGCAAAGACCTTTCGAAAATTGAAATTGAATCACATCTCCGCCGCGCCAAAGAAATTTACCAAAAACTTAATCCCGATGCGGAACTTGAAGTAGAAAAAGAAGAAGAGGATAGTGATGCTCCTAAGGTAAAAAAAATAGTTTTGCCTGCAGAGAAGTTTCTTCAGATGGTTTCTGAAAAAACAGGTCTTTCACCAAAACAAATTCATGAAGCTATAAATCGTGATGAAATGGCTGCCTCATCTGTCAAAGATGCTCGCATAAAAGGTGAACTGTCACTTAGCCAAACCAATGAAATTGTAAGACTCAACAAAGAGGATCAGAAAGCCGCTCTAGAGCATATAAAAGAACTTCCCGTTCGTGAGATTAAGAAATTTGTAAAGATTGCAAATGCGGAAGGTGTTCAAAAAGCAATAAAGGCCACTCCTAATCTTCCAAATCAAAAAGACTTCCTGGAAATTGATATGGGTTTAAAAAAACTCATCAAGAAACTCAAGCAGCTCCAAATTGAGGGCATTGAGTTGTCAGCATTCCCTGAAGAAACTCAAGAACTTTTTGGAGACCTTGTGAATTATGCAGATGAAGAGAACTTCATTTCTCCACCAAGTCGCAAAGAAAGAAAGATGGCCGAACTTCAATAATCAATCAATTTGAATCCCTGGCATTATCGGCCAGGGATTTATGGTATGCAGCAAGAATTGATGAAAAAAGACAAATTAAATGATCGACAAAATCACTCCTAAACGTTTTTTTTGATTAATTGAGCTATAATTGTCCAATGAAAACAACGGATAAATTGCATGCAAAGGTTACAGCTTATTCAAAAAAACTAGAGCAGTATGCAGATCGTTTTTGGTACCCACCTCTACTCGCTTTCCTGGCAGCTTTAGATAATCTTATTATTATTATTCCTAACGACGGTCTTTTAATTGCCAGCTCAATGCTTATACCAAGACGCTGGGCCATTTTTGCATTGAGCGTTTCTATTGGGTCTACAATCGGTGCACTGACTCTCAGTTCGATTGTCGAATATCAAGGCTTACCTTGGATTCTAGATTTCTATCCGGAAATAAATCAAACAGCAATGTGGATTAAGACTGAGGAGTTTTTTGGAAAATATGGTTTATTAGTTGTCTTTGTCATTGGTGCAACCCCCCTCTCGCAACAACCAATACTCATCCTTGCGGCTTTGGCCAACACGCCTTTTGCTAAATTAGCGCCTATTCTTTTTGCCGGCAGATTTCTTAAGTTTATGTTGATGGCCTACCTCGGATCTCACTCTCCCCGTCTATTAAAGAAAATGTGGGGTGTTAAAAGTGAACTTAAAGATGCAGGAATAAAAGTCGATTAAACAGAATCTAAACTTGATGTACTGCTCCTGACGCGGATTTGACCATTATGAAGAATTACTTAAGTAGACAATAAATTAATCTATTCTAATATGACGAGATTTTATTTTTAACTTCATCATGGAGCTACAAATGCGACATCTCATTCAAATTTTAATTCTGCTCTCATTTGGTCTTATTATTTCTTGTGGAAAAACGGGAAATAAAGATCAGGGCCTCGCCGGAAACGGTGTTTACCAAAATGAAACTATTATGGCAGATGGGTCAAATATAAAAGGAACTTATGCCAGTGTTCTTCGGCCACTGAATAAAAATATTCATATGCCAACGTTAGGAACAGCAGCTGTTCAGCGTGTCGGTGATACTTTTTCTGCTTTTGTAAAAATAAAATCAGGTCAAAGAGGCACGACTTTTAAACAGGCAATCTATACAGGAAGAAGATGTCCAGACATCAAAGATGATTTAAACAAGGATGCTTATGTCGACATTAATGAAGCACTAGTAGCAATTGGAGAAATTGTTATTCCTTTGGACATCAATATTGATTCTCAATTAGGAGGTTCAAATAATTACCCTCGCGGTGATATTGCCTCAGGTTCATTTTTTTATCGGGCCACGGCCAGTTTTGAAAGGATGTTCGCAGACCTTAAAACTCCGGACGAAAACTCCTACGATAATGTGATTAAGCTTGGGGCCAATGATGGGCTGACTTTTCCAGGTCGTATTATTTTGATCCAAGGGGTTAATGAGAAATTTTTTCTTCCACCTACTGTGGGCACTGTCGGTGTAGAAAATGCTCATGAAACTATTCCTTTAGCATGTGGGGTTTTATGGAAAGTTTCCGCTTTGCCAAAAGAACTAACTCAATAAGTGATCCGTGGAATAATCGTGCCTGTTAATAAAGAACGGGCATGCTTACCGTAAAAAAAATCCAAGGTCCTAATGAAAAAACTTTTAGCATATACAATCATCTTTTTATCCATGAATATTCAAGCAAAGGGTGTTGGCCACTACAAAGTTCTTCCTGGCACCCTCCATGAAAAAGGCTCAGTTGAAATCAGCATTCTTCCGTATGAGACCAAATTTAGTGTGCAAATGGTTTTCAGTCTAAAGAAAAAGCCCTACGTACCAGTTCCAGACAAACTTCTTAAGGGCAGCAAAATATACGAATTTCCAATCCAATTTAAAAGCGAAGAAGGATACCAATATCTGGAAACTGCCAAGCAAATACAGATTCCTAAAGCCATTTTAAAATTCAGTCGGCGGGGTGATCTGGGTAATTTAAAGAATGCCTATTTTATCCAAGTTTTACCTACCAATAAAAAAACGAAAATTGATATCGTATACCATTCTTCGCTACCTTCGGTGGGCTGGGCCAAGATCAAAATTACTTTTATTAGTAAAATCCCGGTGCTTAATGGCTATGAATTAGAAGCTGAAATTATAAAATAAAAGCCTCTCCCTGTTTCACGTATTTAATCTTTTAAAGATATTTGCAGGATCGAGTTCTTCGTAAGACCAGCTGTACTTTGCTCAATAGAACAAAGTACGGCCAGTGAACTTAGATTATCTGATTTCAAAGCGGTCTAGCATCATGACCTTGTTCCAGGCCTTAACAAAATCATTAAGAAATTTTTGTTTCCCATCTTCAGCAGCATAAACTTCTGAAACTGCACGAAGCTCTGAGTGCGAACCAAAAATTAAGTCAACCGGAGTCGCAGTCCATTTATTCTCCCCCGATTTACGGTCTTTGCCTTCATAAATTCCTTCGGTCTTAGACTTTTCCCATTTTGTAGACATGTCGAGTAGATTAACAAAAAAATCATTGGTTAATGTCCCAGGACGACTGGAAAAGACTCCATGCTTGACCTGACCAGAATTAGCGCTCAAGACTCTCAAACCACCTACAAGAACTGTCATTTCAGGAACAGTAAGGCTTAACATATTTGCTCGATCAACTAGCATTTCAGTTGGTGTCATAAAACTTTCATCACTGTAATAATTACGAAACGCATCTGCTTTTGGCTCAAGTACTGCAAATGAATTAATATCTGTTAGCTCCTGAGTTGTATCCATACGCCCTGGTGTAAAAGGCACCTTTACACTATGGCCGGCAGCTTTAGCGGCTTGTTCAATAGCTGCAACGCCACCTAAAACAATTAAATCCGCTAATGACACTTTTTTTCCATTTTTTTGGAATTCTTTTTGAATGGTTTCAAGGCGGCCAATTACCTTCGCTACTTCTTTAGGATTATTAACGGCCCAGTCCTTCTGGGGTGCAAGACGAATTCGACCACCATTGGCACCACCACGCATATCAGTTCCTCTATATGAGGCAGCAGAAGCCCAAGCAATACGGACGAGTTCTGGGACTGATAGTTCTGAATTCAAAATTTTCTTTTTAAGATTACGTATGTCGCTTACGCCAATCAGTTTATGATTCTGTGAAGGAATAGGGTCTTGCCAGGCCATAATCTCCTTGGGAACTTCATTTCCAAGGTACCGCGTGCGAGGTCCCAAATCTCGATGTGTTAATTTGAACCATGCCTTAGCGAATGCCAGTTCAAACTTTTTAGGATCATCTTGGAAGCTTTTCGCAATTTTAAAATAATCAGGATCCATCTTGAGTGCTAGATCTGTTGTAAACATAATCGGAGCGTGTCTTTTTTCCTTATCATGAGCATCAGGAACAAGGTCAGATAATTCTCCGTCCTTAGGGATCCACTGTGTGGCGCCGGCAGGACTCTTCGTTTTAACCCACTCGTGGTTTAGAAGGTTATCCAGATATTGCGTAGTGAACTCGGTTGGTGATCCAGTCCAAGCACCTTCAAGACCACTAGTAATTGTATCGGCGCCCTTACCAGCTCCACACTTATTCTTCCAACCAAGGCCCTGCTCTTCAATCCCTGCAGCTGCAGGCTCAGCACCAACACACTTCTCAGGCTTGCGCGCACCATGAGCTTTACCAAAGCTATGGCCACCAGCAATCAGGGCCAGTGTTTCTTCATCATTCATCGCCATTCGACCAAAAGTTTCACGAATATCTTTTGCAGCTAAAAGAGGATCAGGCACACCATTTGGCCCCTCAGGATTCACATAAATGAGTCCCATCTGGACAGCAGCAAGGGGTTTTGACAATTTTCTGTCCCCCTTGTATCGCTTATCGTCCATAAATTTTTTTTCAGGTCCCCAGTAAACTAAATCAGCTTCCCAGTCGTCGGTTCTGCCACCAGCAAAACCGATTGTCTTGAACCCCATAGATTCCATCGCAACATTTCCCGTGAGTACCATCAAGTCGGCCCAAGAAATTTGGCTTCCGTATTTTTTCTTAATAGGCCAAAGCAAGCGTCGGGCCTTATCGAGGTTTGCATTATCCGGCCAGCTATTTAGCGGCTCAAAACGTTGCTGACCTCCACCTGCGCCACCACGTCCATCCAATGTCCGGTAAGTTCCAGTACTATGCCAGGCCATTCGTATAAAAAATGGTCCGTAATGACCGTAGTCTGCGGGCCACCAGTCCTGGGATGATTTCATTAATTTCTCAACGTCAGATTTTACAGCTTTGATGTCGAGCTTTTTATAGGCTTTTGAGTAATCGTACTTTTCATCCATCGGATTCGATTTCTCTGAGTGCTGACGAAGAGGAGCGAGATCAAGCCGTTCAGGCCACCAGAATTGGTTGGTGACTGTTGGCATTGGTGCAGGAACATTCTTTTGAGCATGATGATAGTCTTGGGCAAAAGTAAGTTGAGATATTGAAACCCCAAACAATACGGCCACCAGTAATTTGAAATTAAACATTTAAATCCTCCTATATGCATATATATTCATTCTTTGAATTAGCTTTTTCATATTTTATTAACTCAAGAAAATCTTTTATCACTCAATACAAGTCCTGCGTCAGAGTTACTTTCTATTCATAGTATATAAAGTCACAAATAACACATTTATATATTCTAAAATTTATTTAAAGCTCTTTAGAATAAATTCAATTTTAAAATGATTGAAAATTATTCTTCAATTAGCTTTTACAAAAAAGTTATCATCATAAGATTCTATGTCTCTATTAGTTATATTATCGCGCGCTTCCAGTCATTAACAAATTAGATTAAAACGATAACAGTAATAGGTAAGACCTATTAGACTCGAATCGTTCAGATTCGGAATTTTGATTCAGCACCCCCTCTAGCCGTTCCATTGCACCTTTTCTAAATACAAGATCGCTAGATTGGCAAAACGATTAATGGCATTAGTGCACCAGGAACTATGACCAAGAGCGAACAATCCCATCGATTCGTTTATATATTGAAACACTAATGCTTATTAGAAAGTATGGTTAAGGGCATTTTAAGATAACTAGTGCCATTGCTCTCCTTCTTAGGGAGTCGGCCAGCGGCCATGTTAACTTGCAAGCTAGGCAGCAGAAGTCTCGGAACATCCAGCCCTTTATCCCTCAGTTCCCGGAAGGACACAAAATCCTGTTTGCTTGTTGTAGATTTCAGTTGAATATTATTCGCCTTACTTTCACCGATTGTTGTTTGAAAACGCAATTCCCGATTGGGTCTGTAATCATGACCAACGAAAACATTAATGTCATCCGGTAACTGATAAAGCCGTAAAATCGAATCATAGAGATCAGTGGCACTTCCTTTGGGAAAATCACAGCGCCCAGTTCCATAGTCCGGCATAAAAAGAGTGTCACCTGTAAACAAATTATTGCCTATCAAAAAACTGGTGCAGGCGGGAGTATGTCCTGGAGTAGCAATTGGCAAAATTGAAATAGCGCCGGCCTTGAATTCTTTTTCATCCTCAAATAAAAAGTCAAAATCAGACCCATCTGTCAGAAAATCTGGTAAGTTGAAAATGTTCTTAAAAACTTCCTGTACTATTTTAATACGGTGACTGATACCAACTTTTGCCGTTGAAAAATGCTGCTTCAATAGCTGTGAAGCAGACAGATGATCCGCATGAACGTGAGTTTCTAAAATAAAGAGGACATTCAACTTCTGTTCAGCAACAAATGAGATCACTTTTTGGGCCGAGAGATCTTGGATCTTGCATGATGAGGGGTCAAAATCCAGAACAGGATCAATAATCAAGGCGTCTTTAGTTATTTCGTCAAAGACCACGTAGGTCAAGGTGGCCGTAGTAGTGTCGTAAAAATGTTGTATTTTCATATGCTCATTCCTTTTAAGAGGCCCATTACTCAATTGATCTCTTGAGTATTGTAATGTATCATAGTTTTATCAAGGAAAGATAGAATGAGTAAAACTATTGAAAAAGCGAAGGAAAAACAAGATTACTTGTTTACAGAATTGGCTTCCCTGCTGGATGCACTCGCGTCACCTGTGCGGCTGAAGATAATTCATTTTTTGACCCAAGCACCCCATTCAGTTGAACAGTTATCTTTAAAGCTTGGACAAACAGTTGCTAATACCTCTATGCATTTAAAAAAGATGCAGCGGGAAAATATTTTAAAGACTGAGACACTAGGTCAAAAAAGAATTTACTCACTCGCCCAAGAACAAATGAAAGAGTTTTGGGAGCAAATCCAAAACTTTGCGCTAATTCATACTCCATCTAACAGCATCATTTCCCATGAGCTCTACCAAGAAGATCTTGAATGGTTTAAGGATATGGAAGAGACCATTAAGATGATCAAGACAAGAAAATTAACTCTCTTAGACGTAAGACCAGATGATGAAATTGACGGTATGGACGCAAACTACAAAAAATATGTTGTGCATATCCCTTTTAATAATTTTAAAAAACTTAAGGAAGATTTACCAAAATCCCGTCCTATACTGGTCATTTGCAGGGGACGATTATGTGTCATGTCCAATGAGTCAACTTATCAATTAAGAAAACTCGGATTTGATGCTTACAAGTTAAATCAAAGCTGGTTTCAGGTCTCCAAAAAACTTATGGAGGTTTAATATGAGTACGACTTTTTCGGAATGCCCTAAATGCCGCTCGCTGAACAAGCTTGATTCAGACAAGGCCCTTCAAAAAACTCCGGTATGTGGAAAATGTGGAACAAATCTCGTTTTGCATGGCCTGGTTTCAGAAGTGAATGCTGCAAATTTTAAACGCATTATCAGTAAGTCTGAAGGTCCAGTCGTGGTGGATTTTTGGGCCAGTTGGTGTGGCCCTTGCAAATCCTATGCACCAGAATACCAAAAGGCTTCTCTTCAAAACCAACAAACCGTTTTTTTAAAAATAAATACCGAAACTGAGCAGCAGGTTTCCACCGAGTTCGGTATTCGAGGAATCCCTTGCACGATACTCTTTAAAAATGGCAAAGAAGTAAAACGACAAAGTGGCTCCATGAGTACCGAGCAAATTAAAATATTTTTACAAAGTTAAGCCTTGGTCTTATGGCCGAGCTCGCAAGTGCTAACGCCAATAACCTTGTAAAGTGGGCACCAACCAGAAAGTCCAGTAAGAACGGGGATGGCCCCAAAATAGAACCAAGGATTGGCGGGACCGACAAATGACATGCTTAATAAAATAATCCCTACAACAATTCTCACAACTCTTTCGATGGGATGAATGTTCTTTTGCATACATAATCCTTTTATTTGGGCTCAACAAAAATAGCAGGGCCCTGTTTTATCCTTTAGGTAATATCGCACATTTTAGAGATCATGAACTTCACACCGCAATATCAGGTGAGTGACGAATCAACCGCCTTACTTGCATTCTCTGACTCTATCTTGCCTACAAGTAAGTAAATGAGTTCACTAGATTTAGAGTTGGCCGAATTTACAATAGCTTCTTATTTTAAGGCCCGATCCGTGCATTAAAACTAAAGTTTAGGGTGAATTTATCCGACTAGGAAAGTATGAAAGGCTTGTTTATAACCTATACTTGCTTACTGGGCTTCTCTGTAGTGACTGGGCATTGCTTCGCAGGTGCCAAAGTCGTGTCGATGGTACTCAGGGTTCAGAATTCGGGCGAGCCCTACGGTTGTAATCCGCCAGTAAAAGAATTTAGCGCGGCTCATGGTGAGGATACTTCAGGTCAGCACGACATGGTACTCCAAAATTATGCTTTCAAAAACCCTCCACAAGGCAAGCTGATTACACTTTTCAATCCTCAAGGAAGAAAAATTGGGTGCATCGTAAATCCGGATCTTAGTGCCAAGGAGCACAAGGTTGTAGTTCTGGCCCAAAACTATCCAGCCGAAGGTGAGAAGATTGCGGGTAAAAGCTACAGCTATATTCAAGATGATTTGCAAAAAATGTATGTCTCGGGCACCCATCTAAAAGAATATAAGCTCAATGATCAAAGAGATATGTTTTCCCTGAAGTATATCCACTTCGCAGAAGAGAAGATTGAAGAAATTATGGAGGAAGCCGACGTTAACAAACAATGTGATAAGAATACTTCAAGCCGATTCAATTTTTTCAAAGAAGAATCTTATAATGGGAAAGTGGATTTTTTTGCACAAAAGTATATTCAACGTAATGCTACTTCCCCTGACGTCTTTGAAGGTGAAACCTTGTTCGCCGCGGACAATGGAGTTTACAATCCTCACGATTTTGGAAATTATTTATGGGGAACAGCGATAGCCCGCAGCTGTCTCCCGTGTCCTGTAGGGCGGGCGGCTGCCCACTACAATAATCTTCTTAATATGTGCAAAGACAATGAAGCAATAAAACAGGCACGAGAGGCGGAAGGAAAAAAATGTCGCATAGAACTCGATTCGCCAGTAGACCAAGATGCCATTCGGAAGGGCTGTCACGGACTCTTCAACAATCGAGAACAAACCAAGATGACCTGTGGAGATGAAATCGCCTTTAATGAAAATTCATCTTCTTCACATAAAGGCCAAATGGCTTACCACCGGGCAAGTAATGGGTCCAAAATATTCGAACTTAAAGTAGATGGGGTTCAACATCAATTTATCATATCGGCCGATGAGAAGGGCAGAAAGATTGAATCCTTCAAAAATAACCAATCTCAAAGTTCTTCTTCATTTATAGATATAGACACCAAGTACCACGATCTCTCAGACGAAGAGCTGCTGGGAAAAGTTCTGGGTAATCAATTTAACTGGACGACAGATCCTGCTTCACTGGCACTCAGCCAATCTTATCCAAAGGAAGATATGAGTTTCTCTGATTTTGTTCAGCGCAAACTTAAAGTTGTCTGCGGGTCAGTTAATCGCTTTGAAGTTCGCGGTGCTCAAAAAAAATGTCTGGCCTCAGGCGGGAAGTACAATAAGGCGACAAAGAGTGAAGTCAGTTACGAGCTAACCTTCAATGTTAATGACCAAGAAAAGATGCTAAGAACAAAAATAGACCTTCTTCGGCGCGGGATTAATAGAAAATTCTCGCAAAGATCGGAAAAAGCTATTTCACTAATAGATGCCTATCAGTGCACTTGTAAAAACCAAGTCATTGACAGCGAAATTGATGAGTGTGTGCAAGATACAAAAACGACGGAGAAGCCGGCCAATGAAACGCTTAATCAGTAGTCTTCTATTTGTCTTATCGGCAAGCTCGTGCTTGGCAGATGACGTCATCCCGTGCGAAACGGACATCAATAAATCAGTTGAGTCATCCTTTTTGCAGCTTGCCGAAGCGACGGTTGCAACATGCGCCACCAAACTAGATCAGGAAGCTAAGGACAATAAACAGAAGTTCGATTTCAGTGTTTGTGACAGTGGCAAGTTCGAGCTTAAAATGGACACTTATTTCCCCTACGCATCTTCGGTTGAAGATGTTTTCTCCGATTACTTTCATAATGGAAAAAATATTCAAAAAACCAGTAACCTTTTACAAGATACGGCTCCACAAATCTGGGTCAACGGGAAAATATATACTGGAAATTCTTCGGGCCTAAAAGGAAAAGCATACACAATTGAAACTCATCCTGAAAAAAGCTTCTCCTCTAAAACTTTTTATTCGGGATGCACCCTCATTTACAGTGGCGCCGACCTCACTCAGAGCTGCAACGTCTCCCTAACAAAAGGGGATGCAAAGGAAGCCTTTCAGGCAGGGAAAACAAATTCCACAACCACCAAATGTACCAAAGTAGCCGTTGGAGTAAAATGCACTGTAACCGTGAAAGGTTCACCAAAAAGTATAAATGGTATTCTATATAGCAACACTGCTGAGAAGCTTGCTGTTAGCGGAGCCATTGAAACCATGCGAGACGTTTATAATCTGAGCTATCTCGCCCATGGCTGTGCACCCGGATCTGAATCAGAGAACGTAACATCATCCAGTTTCTATAAAAATAATCTTGATCCCTTTTGGAAGAAGATAACTAGTAAAGTTGAAAATCTATCAAGTAGTAAAAGTCAGGTCAGCGTATCCTCAGGAACAGAAGCACTAAGTATTAAAACATTTGAGGATAGCAAAGATTGTCCATAAAAAATGACCAACCGAAGATCGCAGATCAACCTGAAGTAGGCCTAGAACAGTATAAAATCAAAGCGTAGCTCCCGTTTTTTAGGGATTGAATGTTCACAAATGTTCTGCGAGGTCGTTAGAAATTTAGTTATTTTGCAATAGCAAAAGACTCATTTAACCAGTGCATGGCTTCCTGATCTTTCAATTCAACTTTGTTCGTTCCATCCACCACTAGCATAGTGGGAAAATAAGTAACATTTAAATTCGTCGCATAAATACCATCGTCATCGACAACCACTTTCTCGCTAATTTCTTTTGCCTTCAGCAAATTGTCTCCCACTGCTCTTCCTCTACCTACAATAATCGTCAAACCAAAGTCTGGGTGAGTCTCAGAATTTTTAAGCATAATTTTGAGTTGTGGAATAATTGAGTTGCAGGCAGGACACCAAGGAGCGAGATAAATAATCCCACATTTCTTTTTACCTATGCATTCACTCGTCTGTGTCAAAGACGCCGGAACTGTTCTTGCATTAAGTAAACCTATAACTTGATGACGGGAAACATATAGAACCGTACCAATTATGCAGATATAAAAAAATTTGGATATCATGAAGCCCTCAGTATAGGTGTCATTTCCAATTTTATGTAACAAAGGGAGCCGAAAATAGGTTGGGCATTTAATGCCGATCAGAAATACTAATGTATGCGCCCTACCCTGTACGTCAGATGTGGTGATTGGCCAAAGCTACATTTAAAGCGACGATCGTAAGGGTTAAAAGTAATGTTCTAAGTGCTTTTATATAGTACCTTTCCATCGCTCGATGGTTTGGTGTTGGTGGTGACCAAGTCAAAGCAAGCTGGATGCAAAATAATTCGTCTCGTGACTAACGAATATCCATGAGTTAATGATGCCTTGAGTTTTTATTGTTTTAGTTTCTAAAACAAGGCCCATAAGACAAAAAAACACATGGATTTATAGGGAAGATAGGGATATCGAGATCATACTGGTGCTCAAAAGTTGCAAAATTCATCACAAGCCCAAAAATACAAGGTCTTGATTTCGGTTTATTCAGGGGGGGAACCACTAATAACTTAGAAATATTTATACCCCTAGGACTAAAAATTTGAGATTATGATATTCTGAGATTATGAAAAAAATGATTTTATTGCTTCTTCTTTCCCTTCACTTACTACCTTCGTCGGCCCGCGCTTCAGACATCTGTGAGGTCACGGGAGACACTGTTAATGCGTTTGAAGATTTGGCCGAAAAAGCATTCACCATTACAGGATCAATGGCCCAGACTCAAAAGGTCCTGGGAGTAACGGTCACTAAATTTTATAAAAACCAAGGTAATGGAAAGGTCTCAGTTGTGACGGACGCGAGTGGGAATATTTCAGGTATAAGGGTTGATTTTAATATTAATGGAAAGAAGTCTGAAACTATGATTAAAACCTTTGCCGAACTTAAGGCCGGGGAAAAGCTTGAGTACATTGAATCTGGTGAGAAAAAACCGGCCCTTGTTGTCAAAAAGTCTACTGGGGCAACGATTTATGCCAGCACTGGTGGCCAGTTTACCTTTTCAGTTTTAACTAAGAAACCAAGTACGTACCAGCACCACAATATATACTTAAGAAAAGTGGGTGAAAATTGGGTGGTTAAAAATGCCAACGGCGATGCTTTGAATACAGTTGACCTCACACCCAATGTTGAAGATTGGAACTGGGATGGGACTTTTAGTGACGCCGAGTTTAAATAGAACTAGTGCCCGAAGATAAGGATCGCCTGAATGAAACCTATCTCTACGCTTCGTCCTATCTTTTAAAGTAAAATCCAAGAACATTTTTTCAGATTCGGCTTTAATTTACTGAACTTGCATCATAGCTCTTGGGCATATTGCCTCTTCTTTTCTTTCCAGCTTTAGCTCCTTTATCGATGATCAAAGTATATAACCTATATTTTGTGGCCATAAGTGCCTGAATTAATTTTTTCTTAACTAAAGAAGATGAGATAAATATGATTTTCATCATGTTGAGTTTTGCTAAAGGTGCCGATAATTAATTTGAGCGTTAATATAATCAGAAACTTTTAAGACGGAAACCGTAGTAAATGAAAAAGTTATTTCAAGCGTATGATGGAACTCTTTTTGAATCTGAAAAAGCTGGAATTGATTACGAGTTTTTTTCAAAGCAGCCAGTCTTTGTGATCGTCGATGATGATCCAGATATCCTCGAGATTTTGTCCACGACTTTAAATACCGCTAAGATTAAACACAAGATGTTCCAGGATCCCCTTGAGGCCATGAATTTCATTTCAAAAAACAAAGTCTCTCGCGTTTTTACAGATTATCATATGAAGGGTTACGGTTTAAGCGGTAAGTGGATTAAAGAGATTTGTGATCAACAGAACATTGAGTGCTCAATTGTGAGCGGAGATGAAAGAATCGCCGATATTTCTAAAATTGATTTTGTCCAAAACTGCGTATCACTTATAAAATCCTACACCTCGTAAGGATTGCCCGAACGAACCAAACATAAATCCTCCTCTTCTTTTTTGAACGGGCTTGCCGGCCATTTCTCCCGTAATACTGATCGGACCTTCAGCTGCCGCCAAGGACAAGTCATTATTAGAAGCATCAAAGCTGGTACAAATTCGACTTTCGCGTTTACATTGACTGAGCCGTTAACCGTGACCTGAACCTAATCCCAAAAAAGATCCAAGGCGACCGCAACTTCGTTAACAAACTTTGGACTGCTTTCCGCTTCGTTCATCAAGTTCGAGACATGTCTTAGTGTTGGTTTGTAAATGTATGATTATAAAAAGGATTTCAAATGGCGCACCCTGAGGGGGACGCCATTCTATCAACAACACTTCCAATTTATCAGTGACTTGGAATGATTACAGGAACTTATTTAGCGAAGGGGGTTCATCGTTCTTCATCATTTCTCATGGTTTTTCATCAAGTCGCATGTGCAAAACATGTGCAAGACTCCAGTTTCACAGTCTCGCACGTCTCGGCCCTAAAAAAACGAATAATTATTTTTTACTAATTGTATTTGTCATAATTAATCCAAGTGAATTAGATGCCTAAACGCACCTATCTTTTATTTATGTTTCTCTTTACATGAACCTTCATCGTCTTCTAGGCAGTGATGCTGTCTTCAGTTCGTTTTATCCTTAATTACGATTAGGCTTTAGTCTGCTTTAATGCTGATCTTATCACACCGATATTTCTTTCTAACAGCCTCATTATAGGTCTCCCTCGAGTGTTCCCCAAAAAGATTCCCATGGTCTTTCCCTTGGTTCTTGCTAGACCCCCTCTCGGCTCTAGACAATAGTTCATAATAGTCTTCCATACATTCTTCGTATTTAGCTTTATCTCCATGTAAATGCACATTTTTCTGAATAATAGTTGTATGTCCCCTTGATAAATTCTTAAGAGAATTAACTTCTTTTTCAAGACTTTCAAGGCGTTTGCCATTCTCTTCCTCAAACTTTTTCAAGAATTTTCCAATGCTAAACTCCAACTGCTTGAGTTTCCCCGTTTCATCCTTCGATTCATACGATTTCTGTATATATTTGTTATACAGGGCCGTACCTTCGATCAATTTAGGATTAACCAAATCTTTATTCGTTTTGGCGGCAGGGGTTTTATTATAATCACATTCGACAAATGGGATGTAAGCACGGGCATAGGCAACGAATATATCAGCACCATTTTGCTGCAAGATTTTTTTTCCCACATAAATTCCTTTAGATGCATACCCACCGCATTCCTGAACGACACTTCTTATCGCCATAAATTCCGCCTTGAAAGCGGCAATCTCTTGAGATGTACCAATACCAGTTCCCCAATGACTTATTTCATTACCATCTATTAAACGATCTTGAGACTTGGCCCACTCGGGAAGTTCACTTGTGCTCCCAATGGCTGGTAGGGAGACATTTATAATTAAAACGACAAGAAGTTTATTAATCATACTTATACAACACTCAACAGACTCTAATCTTTTTTTCATCGGACTTAAAAAAATATGTTAATGATTTTTCTTTAATTCTCATTAGAAGGGATATCCTCGATTTAAGACAAATTACCGGTCCTGTTCGAATTTTCAACATCCTCTTTCCGATGATTCTTTTGACCAAATCCAAACATATGATGACCTACTTGTTTAAGGCTTCTTTAACCAGCTTAGGCTCAATAATCACTGGACCTTTTTTTGAATTAAATACGACAAACTCTTTCAGTTCTGCGATGACTGTTGGAATTATACGCATGCCAAAATTAGGATTTTGTGCTGCCATTGCGAGTTCTAAAAAAGCCTCATCAGTAAAATCGACTTGGTAGCCCATAACCCCTAGGTCTTTTATAAATGCAGCGATTATTTTGTCATTCGCAACTCTTCTGACTACTTGTTCAACAGTTGGGATATCGGTCATCGTTAGCTTTGTTATTCGTCCGAGAAGCTCATTTTTAAAGCCATATTTCAATAGATCATTTTTAGAAAGCTTAGGAGGATTTGTCTTCATTTCATCTGTATAAGCAAATGCACCCGCGAAGACCCAGAGAGCATTTCTAGTGTCGATAGACCCCTCTTGTTTTCCTTGAATAAGCGTGAGGAGTTCAGACTGAATAGAATGACTCTTATGGGTATCTCCACCATTAGACTTCTCTGAGATTTTGTCAAATTCATCAAGGACAATCAAGCACTGCCGTGAAGCCGTCATATTACTTTTGAAAAAACCTTCCAGTGATTCTTGAAGCGTATTTCCCTTATAACCAGAAGGTACCAAGCTAGAGGCATCAATTGTGTGGTAGGGAATACCAAAATCTGGTAAGCACTGTTCAAGTAAATAAGTCTTTCCAGTACCACTTGGCCCAGTAACTAAAAGATGGTTTCGTATTTTTACTTCGCCAATAAAGTCAGCTATACATATTGCCAATGATTTCTTATATCGTTCATTTCCAATGATCGCTATATCAAGACGTTCAAAAATGGACTCAGCTGTCCATTCTTTACGATCTTTTTCTTTGGCTTTTTCTGCCAGCGCAACAATTCGCTTAATACGTTCATCGTCAAATTCAGCCATATCTAACCTAGATTTAATAAAAACAATAATATCTGATTACTAGTAATCGGAGCTTTAAGACAAACACTTGAAAGCATTGTGCCTGACTTGGACAGTCTACTTAGAATAGAAATTGTTTGTACAAGCTCAATTCCAGCCGATAATACCAGAATGCAAGTTAAACTATCTCTTTTAATCCTTTTCACTCATGGCATAACCTCTGTCTTCGCCCTCTCAAGCAATAATGAGAAAATTGAGAATTTTATTGAAGCCAAAAAGCATTTGCCTTCAATTCATGAATCGAACCCCACTACAATATACTGTGGCTGCAAATACACTGGAAAAGTTATTGATCTTAAAAGTTGTGGGTACAAAGTCCATAGGGACGCAAAACGCGCAGCTCGTTTAGAGTGGGAGCACGTTGTTCCGGCGCATGCGTTCGGACAATCCTTTCCGGAGTGGCGATCTGGGGATCCAAAATGCATTTCGAAGAACAAAAAAAAATTCAAAGGTAGAAAGTGCGCAAGAACTAATCAAGCATTCGCTCGGATGGAAGCCGACATGTACAACCTCCAGCCTGAGATTGGAGAACTTAATGGTCTTCGTAGTAACTTCTCTATGACCTCAATAGGTGCCAACAACATCACCAAAACCGGCATAACATTCGGGGAGTGCAAGTCAATCATTCAAGACCGTAAATTTGAACCCATGGATATGGCAAAAGGTGTAGTGGCAAGAACCTACATGTACATGGACCAAGCATATCCTGGTAAGGGGATCATCTCAGATAAAAATCAAAAGCTTTTTGAGGCGTGGGACAAGATGTATCCTGTGAAGCCTTGGGAATGTGAAAGGGCTGCGAAGATAGGGTCGGTTCAGGGCAACATAAACCCAATTCTGACTAAATCCTGCAAGTGAGCCGAGCTAAAAAACTTATCTAACTTCGTTGCTTAGCATTTATGCTTTTCTTCTCCGCAATTTCCCGTTATTTCGAACTGAAGAGTTAAAGTTGCTTGTTTTTACATCCGATGAGACAACAAGTCTGAATTCGACGATGAACGTATTAAGCGCAGTAGTTGCTTCGGCTAATTCGACAAGATGCCCTCAACAAGTAGGTCTCAATAGAACTAAAGAAAAAAAAGGACCTGGTTCCGGCCAGTCCCCCTCCGCTACACAAACAAACGACTGTTCCTCCAACGGTGACCACGGTCCCTAACACTTCAGATACCAACTCAAAATTGGCAGACATGCTTTTTGAACTTCAGGGCGAAGGCGAGAAAAATCACACTCTCCATCATCAGACTAAACAGCTTTTGGCACAAAAACAGGGCGAGAATTCTCATTTCTTGGGAATCATGGGAAAATGCATGATCGATGGCTGTGATGTTCATACACTAACGACTCAAGGGGATATCATTGAACACTTCCCAGTTGGAGAACCGACCGCTCCCATCTTTACTAGAGCCCGGGAAGCCTTGTCACAAGCCACTTCTAACACTGTAGGTGTCCTTGTCTATGACGACAGAATTGAGATGATTCTGCTTGATGGAACTATCCGCCGGGGTTGAATACGGGAGCTTTTTGTTCAACTTTTAAGAAAAAACATTCTTTTTTTTCGTCTTCAGGTTACTTTTAATCATGACAAGAAATAATGCCAAGATGAAACTCGAAGTCTTATTAGACTGGGCTGCCAGCGGTGAAGTGGAATCTATTAAAAAAACTTTAGAAGACGGCTTTTTGGATCAAAGTGAGATAATGAATGAAGAAGGGTTTTCCCTGCTTCACATAGCTGCGCAGAACGCGCAATTGAACATAGTAAACTATCTCCTTTTAAAAAAAGCTGACCCCAACATGAAGGCAAGCAAAGGCCAGACTCCCCTCCAACTCGCTTCAATGAAAGGAGATGTGCCTACGGTCACGCTCTTGATTCAAAACGGGGCTGAATTGAATCTCAAGGGCTTTGACGGTATGACCCCAATCTACGCAGCTGCTCTAACAAATCGGTCAGAAGTGGTTCTCCATCTTTTGATGTCCGGAGCAGATCCAATGATTGCTGCCAATACCAATCTCAATGCTTTAGAAATCGCTATCAAACGGGGTCACGTTCGGGTGGTCGATACCTTCAAATATTTTCTAGATGGTGCCAAGAGTCCTAACGAAGAGAACTCAAATCAGATGAATTTACCAGAATTACAAAAAAAAGTAGCGCGGTCACTTTATGGGCTGATCGGCCTCGATAATTTCTCAAAGAATTTCGCCTTCGACTTATTCGATTTCATGCAAGCGAACGAAAGTCGTATAAGGATGTTCTGGGGAAGTCACGGCACTGGCAAGTCTGAGCTTGGACTAAGATTTGGAGGCCAGATCAATGGGGTGCCTCGTCTGAGTTACAACCACCTATCTGCCTTCTACCTTTCGGCAACTGAAGAAGGAATTGATTTTAACGTGATCACCGACAAGGCGGATCCCCATTCAGTGGTTTTCATAGACGATGCCGACAAGCTCTTTGACGCTAACATCGGCCTCAAGGACACACGTGAAATAGTTAAGTTTCAGCAATCACTCAATACTTCAGTGATCAGGAAGCCAATATATTGGATCTTGGCTGGTAATTTTGAAAATGCCCAGTCAGCACAAAAACTCGAATTACTATTTGGAAAATCTTTGGCACACAAAATTGATTATATCGATTGGAAGTTGCCAAGCTGGACACTGGAAAATATTTTAAGAGCAGTAAAGCAAGTCTCAAGCAGGCGCGGTTTAACTTATGAAGACGAAGCCTTATTTGAACTTTGTAAATACTGCCTTTCACATGGAGCAGTTATTGCTTTTGACCTCTTAGACCAGACTCTTTACCGCCGGCATGGTGGCAAAGAAGGTCTAGTCACCGCAGATGAGGCGAGAGAACTAATCAGTTCCCTCTCCACAAGCTAAAATTTAGGCCGCGACATCATCTGAATGCTCTAAAGCACCAGGGATTTTTAATCCCTTGGCCTTCATGCGACGGAGAATCATATTGTACTTGTGGAAGAACAAAGGCTCATCACTTGCATGAGCATTCATGGCATCATTAATTCTTCTGGCAAGAGTGAGCGCTGTATCAAAATCACCAGTATTCACACTGATTCTCCCCTGAAGTGAATCAAAATCAACCCAATAACTACTCGAATTATTATAATGGGCCGATTTGGCATCAGGAGAAGATGTTATGTCTTCCAGTTTTGTAGATTTCAGTATTTCAGCCTTTGTATCGCCATACGTATTCGACGCGACTACCGAACCACCTATAAAACCTACGACCAAACCGCAAAAGAAACCGCCCCAACCAAAAATTGCAGCCAGAAATAGCGCACTCCCAATAGCTCCACCTGCCATCATCGCCCAACGCTCGGTTGTGTCAGGATCCCCGTATGTAAAAATACGTTTATTGCTGAGGATGGTAGTGCCACACATGAACTCTAGGGATTCTTCGCCAGTTTCTAGAATTTCCCTTATCGGAGAGGGAACTCCGATAAAAGCTTGGTTCATTTTATATGCGTGCTTCTCAATAACTTTTAAAAACTTTTTATCCTCTTTAGCAAGAGGACTGTAGCATTCAACACAGTACCACTGACCAACATAGGTCTTAGTATTACAGTCAGGACAACTGCTCTCTGCGTGCTGGCCATTAAGACTTACACCGCAGCACTCACATTCACTGGATTTGAGATCAACAAGAGCTCCGCAGACGTGACAGGAATTCTTTTTATCACCTTTAGCATCTATTTCCACTTTTTCTATTTTCGGTACTTGTACAAGTGCAACCTTCAGAGGCGGAGGGGAGGGTAAAATATCTTTGAAGGCTTCCTTTAATTGCATCCAGTCAGCCATACCTTCTGCCCAAACCATACTATCTGGTCGCACTTTACCTGCTTGAAGCATAGATGGAATTTCGGAAGTTGGAAACGGGCCTTGCTGCTCGTTATTTAGACTATAGTAAAAAAGTGTTGGTTTATTCATATCTCTCCTGATTTTTTGGCTACTATATTATCGGATTATTAAGGTATTTCTTTAGCAAAGATTCCAATGAATTCAGAAAAAGCTCTTAAGATTCCGATACTATTAAAGAGGTTAGGTTTGCTGATGAGCATCTGATCTGCGTACATTAAGGATACTTGCGATTGGAATAAAATTATTTATATGTAATAAGGATCTTCGAAACAATATCTCATCTCGAAGTAGAAGCACTGACCCCAGAAAGCATCAAACGTTTTTTCCAAGCTAGGGCGAACATCGCAAGAGCGACCAATCCTCGCAGAATGAATTTTGACGGCGAGATTAAAGATCTCAGGGCAATTCTTAATTGGTACAGGGAAACTTACAATTATAAATATGTGGTCCCGATCATTGCGAAGAGACTTAGAGCTTCTTGTACCATCACTAAAGAAAAAAAGATTAAGTGTAAGCTTTCAGCAGAGGAATTTTTATTATTCATCAAGGCCCTTAATCCTTTCTACCAAGATGTCGCTTTAGTTCAATCGAGAATAGCAGGTCGTATTTCCGAGATCGCAGGTCTTCAGTTTCAAAGTATCGACTTTGAGAATCACACACTACTGGTTAAGCACGTTGTTGTTTATGGTAGGAAAAAGGAATTTGTTGAACTCAAAGCAAATACTAAGACCGGTGATAACAGGAGCTGCTTTATTACTAATGATGTTTTGGATGTCCTTAAACGAAGACTAGCAGTTAAATCCCACCTGTCTGATTATGTGTTTCATATTGATGGTGAGCCTTTGAAGTACCGCTCGGTCCAACATGCCTACGACCACGCACTTAAAAAAGTTGGTCTATTTGGTAAGACTTCTGGAACCCACATGGTGAGACACTTTACGGCGACTTTAACCCGCTTTGTTTGCGGCAATCTTGATGCAGTTCAATCAGTCACAGGTCATAAATCACTTAAGCTCGTAGAGCATTATGGGGCCTTATCAAGCACTCTCCAGGCAGACTCCATCTCCAAGGTTGAACAGTTTTTAAATCAAAAATCGGAGGAGATGGACAAGGCATGTGCAACGCATGTGCAAGAGTCTCTAGCGGTAAATTCCTGAAGTTGAGTGCATTGTAACGGTCTAATTTAACAGGCAAAAAAAAAGAATTCCGAAGAATTCTTTTTTAAACTGGCGCACCCTGAGGGATTCGAACCCCCGACCAATTGGTTCGAAGCCAACTACTCTATCCAGCTGAGCTAAGGGTGCGTTGCAAAGATTATGGTTTAAGTTAATGGCTTTGTCAGCAAAGGAAAGAGCTTTTGCGCTAAGTCAAAAGCTCTTATTTTAGTTTTGTTTTTTCTCAGTATTCAGAAGCTCATCCACTTCTTCCACATCGAACTCATTAAGCCCGTAAGGGTTGTCCTTAGAGTTAAGATCCTCATCAATGTAGCGTTTACCCATGTTCTCTTCAATCTCGTCCAGAGAGTCCTGGTCAAGCCCGCCTTGCTTCTTCTCAACGTCATTGAGGTTTTCGCTCTCTAGCAATTTATCTTCATCAAGCTTGGCATCATTGAGGATCGTTTCAGCATGTTCTATTTCGTTCTCAAGACGTTCAAGGGCCTTAAGGTCTCGCTCAGAATCTTTAATTACCGACTTCTCGCGCTCCTGTCTTTCAAGCTCAGATAACTCGTCTTCAGTAAGCTGTATCTTGTCGGCCTGTTTGAGGAGGTCATCGTTAAGATTGTCTAGATTGAGCTCAACATCAAGCTCCTCAAGGGCCTTACCACCCATAAGTTCTTTTTTGCTTTGTACAGCTGATTTTTTGGCGTTTTGTTCGCGGAGATGGACTTCTTTGGTTTTTGTAATAGCAATATCACCAGGATAAAAATCCCTGATCGTTTTTGAAACAACGACTGTTGCAAAATTATCAGTGAGCGTAATAACTGTTAACTCACCCATTTTATATGTAGGTTGATCAGTGATATTTTCTTGCATGAGACGATCTTTAAAACCGTAGACTTCAAAAACGTTACCCATCTCAACACCGTCAGCGCGACCGCGATCAAGATAAATAACATCACCAAATCCCAATATTGATTGGCCAGGATTAAAAGTACCAAGGATCGCAGCTTCAACTAATCTCGAATTATAAGTTGTGGTTATACGATCAAGCTTAGGAGAATAGGTCGTAATTCTATCTCCACGTTGCGGAGTACCTGAGACTTCAATAAACTCGACTCTCCATTTATCTTTAATCTTACGAATGAGTTTAATCTGTCCAACGATGGTATATTTATAACCTTCACGATCAGAGTTTTTATTTAAAACTTTTCCACCAGTCGAATAAACGGAAAATTTATCTCCCGCAAGAGCGTTTACGGAGGCATCAAACTTTATGTAAGCACTGTCACCATTGATGAAAAAGATATTTTCATCCGGACCATTCGTAATTTCTCCGAGATCCTGCACAATGTTTGTTGAAAGGAAGGTACTTAAATAAAATCCTTCCTTAAATGAGTAGAAAATTTTTGAATTCTTATCAAATCCACTTTTGTCATAATTGGAAGGAACAATTACATCAAACTCGCTTCGAGGTGGTTCATAGTTTTCGTATTCTCTGTTCAGTGCCTCGGCGCCCGCTTGGTTTAGATCATCCATCGTTTCTTCTGAGGCATACTGAAAATAAACGCCTTGATTGGAAAGGTCGCTTTTCTCTTCCAGCCATTTCGGTTTAGTATCTTCACCAAAATTTGCTAAATCATCAGCACTTGTTGTTCCAAGTGATCCCGGAGTGGCATTGAGTTCTGTGTTTGAAAACTCCCCTAACTTCACTTGTGGAGGAATTGATCCACTACCAGTCGTGAAGGAGAGAACCATTCCCGGCTCAATAAAGTGAGGATTTGTAATGAAAGAGTTTATAGACCAAATTTTAGGATAAAAATATCCAGAACCAAAAACTTTCTTACTGATTTTAAACAACCAATCATTTTGTACGACGGTATAAGAATCGACCTTCGCAGCTGTAGCAACTTCATTCCATTCATTATCTGAAATTTGACCCTGAATATTATTTGCAAGAGAAAGAAGGTCTCTCTCTTCCTTACCAATATCAAAGACAGCTGGCTCCTCAGTTTTTTTCTTTTCTTTTTCCGCTTCCGTACCTGAATCAGTTGTTTTCGACTCCGTCTCAATAGGCTCCAGGGTTGAACCTGAAGATTCCTGATCATCTCCTAAATCTGACTTTAAAGACTGAAGATCATCCGAAGGTGTTTCACCTTTCCCCGAACTTGAAAGTGATTCTGATGCCTCAGAAGCTTCCAAAGGACTTTTTTCCACTGTACTAGAATCTGGTCCTTTTTCGTCGCCGGTCTCAAGATCTTGAATATCAACTGTGTCAGTGCTGGCCGGTTCATCCGTTGTCACTGCTTCCGAGGTAAGTTCATCAGTTGCAGATGCATCTGTTGCTGTATCCGTTGTTGCTGTATCCGTTGCTGCTGTATCCGTTGCTGCCGTATCCGTTGCTGCCGTATCCGTTGCCGCCGTATCCGTTGCTGCCGTATCCGTTGCTGTAGCAGATGTTGCTGACTCAATTGCGGCTTCAGATGCTTCTGCCCCAGGAGTAGCGGCCTCAGCAGGCGTTGCCGCCGACTCACTGACTTCTTTAACTTCCACACTTTCTGATTTGTCTTCCAGCAATGTCTTAAGATCATCATCCGACATTTGATCAGTCTGCGCCCAAGACATAGGAACAGAATTCACTAAAAGTGCGACTGCTATGAGAATTGTTGCTTCTCTTTTCACCAGTTAAACCTGATCCTTATTTCGCTTCAAAAACATCATTAATCATTGATGCGTATTGATCTTTTTTATCTTGAATACCTAACTTATCAGTGCAAACCACAGCCAGCTTTAAAGCGTCTAGGACTATACCTGAGTGGGCATTCTTATTAATGATATCTTCAAAAACCTGAAGGGCCAAGTCATACTGACCTTTAGCATAAAGAAGCTCACCAATTTGTAGCTTGGATCTTACTTTAACTGCAGGAACTCCTGCTGTTTCTAGCTGCTGAAATATTTTTGTAGCTTCACCGGGATTTGATCCTTTCATGCTCACTGCTTTTCTATAGAGAGTGAGTTGAGATTCAATATCAGATGGAACGTCATCTGTAGAAATAACGACCTGATTAGGAAATGCATCGACCGTTTCAGCGTTGGCAGAATTATTGGCAAAATTTTCACCAGATGTTTTCTGTAACTCATCTACTAGCGATGGTTGCTTATTTGGACCTTCTTTAAGTGTTTCATATTTTTTCGAAAGCTCTTCGTACTTAACTAAAAGCTGATCATATTGTTGACGTGAAACTGCACGCGAATTCTTTGCCTGCTTCTCATCATCGGCCACCAAAGACCGCTCAACGTCTCGGTACCAAGAACATGAATTCAAGACTAGTAAGGCCAACATCGGAATTAGGGCAGATTTCAAAGTGTCCTCCATGACATAACTTCTTAAATTTTTTGACTTTCCCTACCTTTTATTCTAAATGGTAATCCTTTTTCGTCAAGGAAACTATGCCGCAAACCTTTCAGTCGACCAAACAGCTCTTCTATTGCATTCTCAGAATGCCGAAAGACGATGCCTTTTTTGTCTATTTTACGTTCGAGTCCAATGAAGGCATGTGCTTCTACTCCACGCTGGATGAATCTCTGAAGGGGCAGTATAGGGACATCGAAGTAAGGTGCCCTATTGAATGGGAACCAGCTCTAAAAGCTTTGATAGCCAGACTCCAGACGGAAATCCGCCTGGATATTCTGGAAGAAAAAATTATTTCTGATTCGTAAACAATTTCAAAACATCATCATGATGGGTCTTTGTATCTACCTTGTTCATGATGTGGATGATTTTCCCGCTCTGATCAATCAGGAAACTCTGTCTTAAGATCCCCATATATTCCCGGCCCATGAATTTTTTCATGCCCCAAGAACCATAAGCTTCAATTAGTTTGTGGTCAGGATCGGAAAGCAGCGTAAAGTTCAATTTATCTTTGGTCTCAAATTGTTTAAGTTTTTTAACTGGATCGGCACTAATTCCTAAAACAACTATATTAGCATCATTAAGTTTGGACTGAGAATCTCTAAAGCTACATGCCTGAACTGTGCAACCAGGAGTCATGGCCTTAGGGTAAAAATAAACCACCACATTTTTCCCTCTAAAGTCTTTCAAGGAAACCATCTTTCCATTTTGGTCTTCCAGAGTAAATTCCGGGGCGATATCACCAACTTTTAAGGAGGAAGTCTTAGTTATAACAGCAGTTTTTTTCTTCGTGATTTTTTTGACCACTTTTTTTGCAGGAGCAGCTTTTTTCGCGGCGACTTTTTTGCTTACTTTTTTTGCAACTTTCTTAGCTGCTTTTTTTGTCGTTTTCTTAACAACTTTACGAGTCACTTTTTTGGTTGTTTTTTTTGCCATAAATTTATCCTTTTACCAGTTATCCCTCAAAGATCTGAGTTTTGTGAACAAGTCTCGCTCAATTGATGCCCTACTATCAAGAAGCAATTCGCCATCCAATACATTTTCTTGAATCTCAGATGAATTTAGGCGAAAAAAAGGATTCACCTTCTTCTCCTGACCCAAAGTCCAGGCCAGTCCTTGCTCAGTATCAGCGTCATTGACCATTTTTATAGCTTCATCAATCTCTTTATTTTCTGGCTCACATGATTTGGCAAACAAGAGGTTTTTTAAAACATAGTCATGGCCAGGATAGAGGATCACGCTGTCTGGTAATTTTTTTAATCGATTGGTCGTCTCAAACAACGCGGAGACACTCCCTCCTCCCTTACAATTTCCCACCCCACTATTAAATAGAGTGTCGCCTGAAAAAAGTCCCAGAACGTCCTGACCTTTTTGCCAATAAAAGGCAATGTGATCTGAGGTATGACCTGGAGTATCGACAAATTTGATCAATTGATGGTTATCCAGCAGGATTTGATTATCTTGTCGGGTTAATATAGGGCAGTTACATGTGCTTTGGAGCGCGGAGTTGCCGCGAATGTGGTCCCA
>JBILYY010000247.1:0-3646 GCA_044377495.1 Bacteriovoracaceae bacterium
GTAAAATCAGCCACTTAAGAATTATTAAACGGACACTCAATCTTCTTAAATTTTTTACCGATAAGTATCAGTAATCATAAGGGGATCATCATGAAATTTACTTTCATTATTTTGGCATTGTTTTTTTCTTTCGTGGCTTCTGCTCAGGATCCATGTACCCCAATTAATATTCAGCAGCTCCTCGGTGGTTATCCAACTGGTTTCTACAGTAGGGCTCAGGCCAATGAATGTTTGAAGAAAAGTGCTGTCGCAACAGAAGATAAAAATACTTATGCGTTTGTAACTCCGCTGGGAACTCGTTATCTGAAAAAAAATAAAAACGATTTTTTTATTGGAAAAACGCTCCTCGGTCAATTCAAAGTTCTTGATACAAAACGAGATCAAAACAAGGCCATGATGAAGGCCAGATTTATACCAAAGGCTTGTATCGATCCTAGTCCAAGCATATGTGAGTCCAAATCCCCTCCAGCAGACTTCAATAAAGAAACCTGTGAATGTGTACCAAAAGACGCTGTCTTCTGCGGAGAGAAGAAGTGGTCATTTGAGAAAAAAGATGAGGCCCAGACCCGTTGTGACAAGAGGGATGACTCAACTTGGGATGATACAACTTGCGAATGTTCTAAAGAGAAATTTTGCGGAGTAAAAGAATGGAGTAAAAATAGAAAAGAAAGTGAAGCTGAGAGTTGCCTTAGTAAAAAAGGCACAGAATGGGATGACGAATCCTGCTCATGTACCGAAATTAAATATTGTGCTGAAAAGAATTGGAGCCTTAAAAAACTTGAAAAAGAAGAGGCGGGTTGTTCTGAGAAAAAAAATCACGTTTGGAATCCAGATACATGCTCATGTGACACAGATACAAATACAACTGTGATGTGTAAAGGAAAGCCTGTTGATGCTTTAAAAATGAAGGATGAAGAAAGACGTTGTGAAGAAAAAAGTACTAACCTAGTTCATTACTCATGGGATGAAGTCGAGTGTCGCTGTGACAAAGAAAAAGTGACCGTTATTTGTGGTGGTGAAACTGTTGGTCAGGGGAAACATGATCGTAAGAAACAAAAATGTATGGAAAGACAGACCAAAGATGATCGCTGGTCATGGGACGAAGATCAATGTGATTGTATTAAAAAAGAAGACACAGAAGATCACCCTCTGTGCGGTGAAAGAAAAATGTCTCAAAGAAAAATTGACCGTAAGAAAAGCCACTGCGATGGGATCAATGGTGAGTGGGATCCGCAAACTTGTAAATGTAAGGACCCATGCTATGAAGTCGAGGAATGGAATGATGAAAAGCCAGAGACTTGTACAGATACTGTGCCAAAACTTGGTGATGTAGCATTTGATGACCTGGGCGCCAAGATTTGTGAGAAGGCCATAACCGATGCTGAAAAAGATGAAATAAAAAAACAATGTAAAGAAAAAGTAGAAGAAGCATTTAAACAATCTCCTGACCAGTCAGAACTTACTCCTATAAGTATCGAAATTGATTACACGTCCAAGGGGCAAGTGCTTTGTGATGAAAAGTTTGATGCCGTTTATAGTAAGAAGGATATTGAACGCGCCCTCCCTTCTAACGTTCCTACCACTGATCCGAAAGCCTTCTCAGAAAAATGTCCGGCCTCACTGAAGGGTGATCTTAACAAATACCACCCTGCTGTAATTAGTTGTGCTCAGATGGAGCAGGTCAAAGGCGGTCACGCCGAGATTCTAAAAGCTGCCAATGATCCCTTCGATGAGTTCTTTAGTACGCTCAATATTGTAGGTAAAATTTCTGCTGAAGAAATGGATAAACTTCTTAGTACATCAAGCTTCAACCTTGTAGTGGTCGGTACTGCGAACAGAAGTAATAATGGTACAGGTATAACTCTCGATGCTCTGGCCTTAAAGAGAAAGCTAGAAGCGGAAAGAATTATCAAAGCTGAGCTAATAGCAAAAATTAAAGATAAAGTAACGGATCCGAATTACGTGGTGAAAAATCCCAAGCTCTTTTCAAATGATGGTGGCGTCTCACAGGCAGTTGGCCCACTAAATCCTGCCGCCAGTCCCTCCTCAATGCACAAAGTACTAGGTGAAGCGGAAGCTCCTGCAGAGCTAAAGAAATGTGCTATCGGTGCAAATGGAAAACCGGCCACGGATACCAAACTGATGTATGCATGTTCAGTTAACTTTTTCGTGGATAAAGAGTGCCCGACTCTGCCCCCTGAACTTCAGAAAAAACTTTGTAACGGTAGTCCAGAAGAATTAAAACTTAAACTCATGGCGTATGACGACGTAAAAGACCTGGAAGAGTATAAAATGTTCCAGGTCGGCGTTCGGATGAGTACAAGTACAAAAACAAAGACACCAGTATACGCTGGAACCATTAAAGTTAAATGCTCTGCCGGCATCACAACCGAAGATGTAACAGAAACCACTACAACGATTACAGAAATGCTAAAAGTAACCAAGCCTGGATTTTTCAGAAGGATGAAGAAAGACTGTCGGGAAGAAAGAAGAATCTTGAACGAAAAATATGGCAAAAAAAATGTACGTAGAGCTGCCAATCAGAGAAAAAATCCTAACGGTATTGTAATCGGTGAATAATTCAATTATCCCCTTCTTAAGTGAAGGGGATAATTTATCTTGAAATAAATTTTCATCTGTATTAATTTAAACAGGCTTGCCTTCGCCTAATGCTCCCAATAGTGAAGCGCATTGAGCTTGCATTTCTTATTCGATCGACCCTTCGGAAAGAATTGATGAAAGCGGATTTAATTTAAAATTTATTTTCACTATTTGGGACAATAACCGAAAAGCAGATTAACGTAAAATTAGGTTTTTTTATATGTTCAAGAAGTCGAATTTCAATCACCGGTGGTATTTAGGATTGGTCATATCAATTGGCATATTTTTTATAGGATTTGTTGTCTATGAGGCGAGTAGAGCGATAAAAAATGAAATAGCGCTTCATGATGAAACTTCATTCAAGAAGGTTTCTTTTATTTTGAGGGAAAAGATTGATTCCTACGTACATGGCCTCCAAGGCATGAACGGAGTCTACGTAGTTTCAGATTTTAATCCCAGTCCTGAATTAATTCGTAAGTATGCAGCAAGTCGTGATTTTTTTAAGAACTTCCCAGGTGCTTTGGGTTATGGATTTGCCCGACGTGTAGAAAACAAAAGTTTACCAAAGTATCTCGACAAACGAAGATCCTGGAGCCCAGATTTTAATTTAAAAAAACTACAAGCGCAGGAAAATCTAGATTCCTACATCGTTGAAGTGATTGAGCCCTTTGAGAAAAATGCTGAGGCAAGAGGTCTGGATATTGGGTCTGAACCTAAAAGAAGAGATGCTGCAGAAAAGGCAATGTTAAGTGGTGAAGCGACTTTAACTGCTCCGATAGAGCTAGTGCAGGCAAAGAAAACGGACCCTGGCTTTATTTTATTTTTACCGCTGTACTCCCAGCCTACCTTGCCGGATACCATTCAAGACAGAAAAACTAAACTTGTCGGATGGGCAAATACACCGATACTTAGTTCAGCTCTCATTGATTTTTTAGAGAAATCGATCGAGTCTCATCTCATCATTGAGATTAAGGATAGTACTGGTGAGTGGATTCACAGACCCACGCAAAAAGTCGATCGACGTTTCCATCACTCAGAGGATTGG
>JBILYY010000248.1:0-3642 GCA_044377495.1 Bacteriovoracaceae bacterium
AGGACGTTCCTCTTGGTGATTTAACATATCTCAACACGGTAGAGTATAAATACTATGGATTCTTTTTTCGCATTCGTCAGAAGCTAGAACAATTCTGGGGAAGAAGTATTCAAGAAAAAGCTAATTTTATTATGAAGGAAGGAAGAAGAGTTGCCTCTAATGATAATCTGATAACATCTCTTGAGGTCACTTTGAATACATTGGGACAAATTGTAAGCGTGGTCATTAATGGTAGTAGTGGAGTGCAAGAGCTCGACGATGCGGCAATTGAATCCTTTAATCAAGCGGGCCCATTTCCAAACCCACCTAAAGGATTAATTAAGAATGGCGTGGTTAAAATTCAATGGGGATTTGTCGTCAAAACATAACTGATTATTTCTTTTCTAGATAGATCGTTAGCATATCAACAAGCTCATCCATTAAGACCTGTCTTTCTTCTGGAGGGCGAGAAAGTACAGTCATAAACATCACTCCTCTAACGGCCTGTGCACAAATAAAGAAGGCATTCTCGGTATTCCTTGGCCGCAAATCAATTTTGAATTCAGTAGTTTTATCCATCAGAAACTTAATGATCCTCTCATCAGCTTTTTTAAAATGTGAAGAGGGTAGAACCTGGGGAGCATATTCAAAAAGTACACTGGAAAGTTTTCCCATGCTTTGGATGTTATCAAATTGCGACTGGACCACAATCTGGATGATGGTACGTATGTTCACTTCACCTGATCTTTGTGATACTTGGTCTTCAAACCCTCTCAGATTCTTTTCAGTCATTCGGAGTATAATTGCCTCAATAATGCTCTCTTTGTTTTTAAAATACTGGTAGAGGGAACCCACACTCACTCCGGCCTTTTCTGCAATCTTGTTGGTGTTCAGACCCGAAGGGCCATCTTTATCTATAATATGAGTAACGGCCTCGAGGATGGCATCTACAGTGCTTTTAGAGCGGTCCTGTTTAGGTCTTTTTATCCCTCGTTTCAACATGTTGCATTCCTGAGTAAACGGCTTCCATTCAAATACGAGTTTCACAAATTATGAAAATCCTTGATAATTGTATCAGCAATGGAGGCAACTACAATGGAACTGCTTGCAAATCTTTCGTTAACAGAACTCATCACTTATCAATGGATCAATAACGTGTCCCGATATCTATTAGTTGCTGGTTTATCATATTTGATTTTGTGGAAATGGGGGTTTGACTATTTTAAGAATCGCTTTCTTTATTCTGAAAGACCAAAGAAAAAAGATCTTCAGCGTGAATTTAAATATTCAGTTCTTTCAACAGCGATTTTTTTGATACCTACTCTCATTATCGTGTCGGCCAAGGAACTTCATCTCTTTCAAGTTTATTCAAAAATTGGTGACAGGGGTTTAAGCTGGTACTTAATAAGTTTTGTCTTGGTATTTTTTATTCATGATACTTATTTTTATTGGACCCATCGTTTAATGCATCATCATAGACTGTATAAGTATTTTCATAAGATTCATCATCTATCAGTTAACCCGTCTCCCTTGGCGGCCTTTGCTTTTCATCCACTCGAGGCCATGGTGGAAGCTGGGGTTTTCATACTGATTCCTTTATTTTTACCCGTTCATTGGTCAGTACTGTTTTTATTTTCTTTGTTTTCACTTTTTATGAACGTCTATGGCCACCTAGGATTCGGCCTATTTAAACCAGAAAGTATCAGACGCTTCCCGCTGAACCTGGTAAGTCATTCAACACACCACAGCTGGCACCATCGGTTTCAAAAAGGCAATTATGGGTTTTATCTTCAATTCTGGGACCGAGTCATGGGGACTTGGAAAGGTGAGTTACCTAAAGCCGCGACGGGTCATTCTCATTTAGATTGTTAATCCGTTTTCCTTGGTTTCTAATTAAAGTGACTCTTTAGGCTTTAATATCCAAGGATAGGATCATGAACAAAATTGGCCTCGCAAGCTTGCTCCTCGGTTGTCTAATTCTTTCTTCAGCTGCTCCTAAACAAGCACTCTATCAAGTCATGAGTTCACATCCTCATGATGTAAAAGAATTTACTCCTTATATCCAGACGGTGAAGCAACAAGGCCGTCTCTGGCTTGTACATTTGAAAGGTAATGTTCCATCTAAGGTCATGAAAAATTTTAGAAGAACAAACGGCCAAGATGTAAAACACTATAGCGCACCAGTTTTAAAAGCAGCTTTCGCGGCTCCGCTAATAAAAGATTTTATTTCTCGCATTGATGTCCCTTCAATTAAAAGCGATGTCGAAACACTCTCAAACTACAAAACTCGTCTTGCAGGAACTCCAGATAATCAAAAGGCGACCGCCCAGGTTAAGGGTATTTTTGCAGCTCTTGGGTACAGCATTTCTGAGTACTGCTACCGTGATGGTGCCTGCAGTATAGTTGCTGATAAGGCCGGAGACGGATCTTCGAGTGATGTTATCATGATCATGGGTCACCTGGACTCAGTTGGAAAAAACTTCGCCGGTGCTGATGATAATGCCAGTGGAACTGCGGTTTTAATGGAAATTGCGCGCGTACTTAAAGATTACGGAAATAAAAAAACTCTTCGCTTCTTTGCAACTAATGGTGAAGAGGGTGGACTCTATGGCGCTGAACACTACGCTAAGCTCTTAACAAACTCTGGTGCTATTAAGAAAGTCGTTTTAGCGATCAATATGGACATGGTTGGATACAATTCTAATGGTATTGTGGAACTCGAAACTGATTCTCAGTACGAAGGTTTGGCCAATTGGTTTGCAGGTCTGGCCACTACTTATACGAAACTTAGGTCAAAAATCACGATTGGTGCTTGGGGAAGCGATCACGTTCCTTTCATTCAGGCCGGAGTCCCAACACTCCTTACAATTGAGGATTGGAGTACAAAAACTCCTTGTTATCACCAAGAATGTGATAAGCCTTCAACTGTTAACTATGAGTACGCTGGAGAAATTGCCAAACTAAACCTTGCTGCAATTATGACTAAAGATGCGGAGTAATTAACTCTCTGTTTGCCAGTTAATCTGTCCAAGGAAATCAGCTTTACCTAATTCCAAACCAATGCTGCGAAGAATATTATAGGCCGTAGAAATATGGAAGTAGAAGTTAGGTAGAGCAAACTGAATTAGATAATCTTTCCCATTAAGTTCTTTTCCAGGCTTCCATGGGAACTTGATCTTTCTTGCATCAAAATCTTTAAAGTCATCCGCTGTTAATGAATTAAGATACTCAATTGTTTTGTCAATTCTGTGTAAGAGCTCATCAAATGATTCATCTTTATCTTCAAATTTAGGAGCACTTACCTGGCTTAATCGTGAGGCACAAAATTTGGCTGCGTCACAGGCAGTTTGGATTTGTTGACCAAGGGCAAACATGTCTGGAAACAATCTCGTGTGTAGCAAGAGTTCTGTACTAAAGTTTTTGCCTTTTGAATAAGTTTCCGCCTTCTTTAATATATTTTTAATATTTTGCAAGGATAAGACAAACTGATGTACTGAAACTTCATAAACAGAGACATTCATATAAGACCTCTTTATAATATCTTAAAGCATGAATACAACTAAGACCATCCTCATAATTGAAGACAACCCTGATTCCCTTAATCTCTACGGAGAGATTCTTCGTTCTGAGGGTTTTAACGTGATAGAGACTGCCCATGGTAAA
>JBILYY010000249.1:0-3634 GCA_044377495.1 Bacteriovoracaceae bacterium
TATTTACGGGAGTAGCTTTCTACCTTCCATTCCTGCCTCAAACTGTGTTTGATCAATGCATGACACTTTCGATGCACCTCTTTACGATATCAACTCAAGTTGTAGGTGTTCCTGTTGCTTATCCGTACGCCACCGCCCTTGTGCTTATCCTTCTCATTCTATCAGTGAATTCAGTAGCAGTAGTACTTCGGACGTACTTCCGTACGAAGAGGAAGTGGTAAGATGACAAAAAAAATTGAAATTAAAAATTTGAATATCAGCTACGGCAACAAGATCGTAGTTAAAAATTTAAATCTAGATATCTTTCAAAATGAAGTCCTTGCTATCATTGGTCCGGCCAATTCAGGAAAAACATCTCTTTTGAGAAGTATAAACCGAATGACAGATTTCAATAATGAAGTCAAAGTTGAAGGGCAAATCCTTCTCGATGGCCAGGATATCTTTGAGGATGAAGATTCGACATTTCTCAGAAGAAGAGTTGGGATGGTTTCACCACTTCCTGTCGGTCTTCCAATGTCCATTAAAGACAATGTGACTTACGCTCCACGTATGGCCGGATGTAAAGATAAAGCCGAGCTTGATTTTATTCTTGAAGACTGTTTAAAAAAAGCAGCTCTATGGGATGAAGTTAAAGACCGATTAGACCATCTAGCGACTAAACTCTCTGGTGGTCAGCAACAGCGTCTTACCATTGCACGTGCGCTTTCTCATCATCCTGAAGTTTTATGCCTGGATGAGTTTTCAATTGCGATTGATCCAGTAACGACCATGAAAATTGAGGCTGTTCTTCACGAACTCAAGAAAGATTTAACCATTATCATGGTAACAAATGTTATTAATCAGGCCAAGCGACTGGGTGATCGAACTGCCATGATGTTGAATGGTGAAATTCTTGATCTGAACATTAATCAAAAAATCTTTTCGGGCGAAATTAATGATAAACGCACGAAAGACTATATTGAAGGCGTATTCGGGTAAAATATGAGAAATGATGTTGTTAATACGAATGAATTCAGCTTTTGGTACGGTAACTTTCAGGCATTGAAAAATCTTACTTTCAATATTACCGCTTATAAAATTACGGCACTTATTGGGCCGAGCGGATGCGGTAAAAGCACTTACCTAAAATGTCTTAATCGAATAAATGAGCGTAGTGGTGAGGTTTCTCACGACGGTAGTATCCAAGTTTTAGGTAATGATATTTATCACCCGACTGTCGCACTCCCCGAGCTCAGGCGGCAGGTGGGGATGGTTTTTCAGAAACCAAACCCTCTTCCTCTTTCAATTTATGAAAATGTTATTTTTGGAGCTAGAACTCATCTGAGAAAAGTAACATCAAAGCAATTAGACGAGATGGTTGAAACTTCTTTGAAGCGTGTAGGGCTATGGGAAGATCTAAAAAATCAACTACACAGGTCGGCCCTGACTTTGAGTCTTGAAAAACAGCAACGACTTTGTATTGCTCGACTATTACCGCTCAAGCCTAAATTGCTTCTTTTAGATGAGCCATGTTCGGCCCTTGATCCTGCCGGAATTGAAGCCATAGAAACACTCATTAAAGACCTTAAAAAAGATTATTCAATCCTCATTGTAACTCATTCGATGAGTCAGGCTAAACGAGTATCAGATGAAACTATTTTTATGTATATGGGCGAATTAGTCGAGATGGGTAGAACGAAGGATTTGTTTGAAAATCCTAAAGAGGCCCGTACTGCGGCCTATATTGAGGGTCGTTTCGGCTAATCGATTGTCTTATCAAAAAAAGAAGCTATCCTAAATACCATGTTAAACATATTTGCTGGCCTTGTTTTTTGTCTCTCACTCTCTTTCGCTACAGAAGACTTTTCTGGAAAAGATTCGATGAATGATATTTCATTCAAAGATTATAAGAATTTTGAAAATAAATGGTCTCTGGTGACTATTCGATTTCGTAAAGACACCGGCGAGATGCGGCTAACTTATGCCAACGAGATGGCGCAGAAAGTCCTTGCATCAGGCTCTATTGACTACCCAGATGGTTCAGTTATTGCAAAAATTGGTTTCCACACAAGCTCAGACCCACAATTTGTAAGTTCTGTTGTTCCACAAGGAATTCGCCGCTACCAATTCATGGTAAAAAATAAAAAGAAATATTCTACCACCAATGGGTGGGGCTATGGATTATTTGACCCATCAGGAAAAACGTTTCCTGAAAGTCCTACGGTAACTCAGGATGCATGTTACGCATGTCATACTATTGTTGAAAATCGTGGGGATGTTTTTTCACAACCATTTTCTATTTCTAACCGTACAAAATTTATGTTTGCTCATCCCGAGAACGTGTCAAAACAGATCCGCTACGAATCTCGAGGTATTATAAAACTGCCTGGGAGTATTTCAAAACATGTTCCCAAAGAATTTAAACACGTAAGATTAATTACCAATAAGATCCTAAGAGAAAAACTATTTCAGGGCACGTTGGATGAGATGAAACCGATACTTGAATACGAATCACTAAAGAGTAAATTACCTGCGCTCTTTGCCTCTAAGGACTACAAAATGTTTGTGTTAGTGGTTCCTACAAAACTTGCCGAATGCAATGATATGGGTGCCTTTGTGGTGACTTCCACAGACCTGAAACTTAACACTGTAACTAATCAGTACTGTACTCATGACTAAGTTAATTTTTATTTTTTTTTCATGCTGCCTAATCAGTTGCACAACAAATCCCAAAAAGAACTTTAAAATTAAGAGCATTCCAGCTTCTGATAAAAAACATGCCAGAAGCATCATTCAGAATCACATAAACTTTCTGCAAATACTGTTTAAACAATCCCATGACCCATATTACAATGTCCCCAAATGGTCTTCTCAATGCCTAAAAGAAAACGAAATAGGTGAACTAATTGAATCTGAAACAAAGTTACAATCGACCTCTTTGTTGTATCTAAGCAAAACACATGAGTTGGGGTACTGCTCTCAGGCAGAAGGAACTTATCTGGCCCATGTCATCTACATCTATTGTGAGAAAAAAAAAGAAGTCCTTGAAATCAAGTTCCCAGTAGAAAATCAAAAAAATCTCGAAATAATTAGTCTTTGCGACTAATCCCCTGCTTTTACGCTGATTCTGATGGCCTTTTTTTGACATTTTCCCCCCTCTCTAGCTAAGGTAATGCTAATTAACTCCACTCTATAACGCGCGAGGCAATAATGTTTAAAGTAATCGCTGTTTACCGTGTTCCAACTGATGATGCGGCCAAGGCCAAATTTGAAGATCACTACAAGAACATTCACACTCCTATCTGCTTGAAGATTCCTGGAATAAAAGAACTTCGCACCAATAAAATTTTTGGCGGCCCAACAGGTGCTTCAAATCTTCATATGATTGCAGAAATGTGTTTTGAAAATAAAGATGCATGGAAAGCGGCCATGAAAACTCCTGAAATGATGGAATCTGGAAAAGACGCCATGAATTTTGCCGGCGATGCTGTTTCGGTTCACTTCGCAGAAGAATTAATTACTAAAGCATGAAAAATTTTGAAAATATTTTAGTCACAAAAAATTACCGTGAGCATGCTCATATCGCTCTCATTCAGTTGAATCGTCCCAAGGTGCTCAACGCTCTTTCAACAGACCTGATGAAGGACGTTGTTGA
>JBILYY010000250.1:0-3631 GCA_044377495.1 Bacteriovoracaceae bacterium
GGATATGACTTACAAAGAAAAAGAAAGGCCCGGTATAGATCAGCAACAGACAAGGCTGTCTCTAAGTCCCATCCATATCCTGAATGGCCATCCATGGATTTAAAGATGATGCGCTTAAGATTCAATTCATTAATCTCAAGAGATGGTGTTACTAGCTTAGGCGGCATGAGTGAATTTATATTGAGAGCTGGTTCAAAAGTATAAGCATTTAAGTTTTTCATAAGAATCCCTAAAAAGAGGGCCCAGTTAAGGGCCCTTAAAGGTTAATTGTAAGATGTCGCCGGTTTTGAATATTTCCAAGAAATTTTTCTCATATGTGCCTCCTTTTCCAGCATCTTAATGCTCTTAGGCCCGGCAGGGAATCAATGAGTGAGAATGAGAGAAGACAGTTCAGTTATGAAATAGACCGGTAAAAACTACTTAAACAAATCATGGAGTTTGTTCCAGAAGATGGTCAGTATCAATCTAACAATGTTTGCTTTTTAAAAGTAAAATCTCAAAATACTATTCCAGCGATTATGAATCACCGATAAATAGGGCGCCATACCCTCAGGTGTTTTCTTGTTTCTCTTGGTAAGATTTTGGTTCAGAAGATTCAAGGCAAAATTAAGAGTGTTAATATTTCGGTTCATAAATTCATAGTTCTGATTCTTTGAAATCTGCTGTTGAACGGGATGAATAAAGTTAAAATAGAAATGCCGAAAATCTTCTTGGTAGGTAAAGGGAATATATTCCACCACTGTCAAAGAGACAAAAGTACTGAGCTCGTCAATTTTTTTTACAACATGATAAGTTGGCATTTTCAGCGAAGCGCCGGCCTTCAAAATGAGAGCAGCGTTATCGAGTGTGCCCTTTATTTCTTCCAACTCAAGCATAAACTCATTTGTCGTTCGAATCCCGGCAAGTGGGTTCATATGTAGGCTTGGAGACATCTTTTGTCGTGACATTAACGCCAGCGTTTTTGCCTGAACACCGACCAATCGATTTCTAAGATTCGTTATATTCTCAAGGCACGCAAGTTCAAGATTTCTTGGGCACTTTTCACGGATCAATTCTTTTTCACCATGAAGGTCATCAATTTCATCCACGATACTTACAAGATCTTTAGGGAAATCAGGAAAGAGGGTGATCATCTGATAAAAATCACTAAGAATCCCTGAAAGGATCGGACGAATATTGCCCTGAAACGTCTGGGCACCTACAGTCTTTTGGGCATGTACTTGTAAGCTAAAGAATATAAACAAAAAGAGCAAAAATCTCATATGACTATTATGCAGGAGCTTTGAAGTCCTTCAACCCCAAAAAGGTAAATAGGGCATATAAATTGTGTATAAAAGTCTTGTTAATGCCTTGTTTAGTGACATGGACATTATTCAAAGCTAAAAGTTGCCTATGAGAAATGACCCAATGTCCCTTCATTCGTTTAAATCTATTCTTCCGCGCTTCCAGGGAACTCAAACCGATCTTGTAGACTGGATTGTGGACAAGCATTATCAATCGATGGAGCTGGCCCAGTTGCCTGACCGAGACCGTTTAAAAAACGTTCTCAAACGATTTTGTGTAAGTGAAAAACAAATTGGAAATAGATCTTTTGATATCGACCGTGAGTTTATCTACGAGCTTTCTCACGGCGCACAGTCGGGCTTAGATATTGGAAAAAGACATGAGGTTTACGGCAAGCGGTGTTTGGAAATTCTAAGTGAAATGTATGCAGGAGTTGAAGAGACTCCTGATCACCTCATTCATGTGACCTGCACTGGCTATCTGGCCCCCAGTGCTCCTCAGATTTATTTTAGTAATCGCCCTAAGGCCCCTGAGGTGACTCATGCTTACCACATGGGGTGCTATGCCTCTTTGCCGGCCGTGCGTATGGCCGAAGCTTTTGCTAAATCAAGATCACAAAAAGTAGATATCGTTCACACTGAAATGTGCAGCCTGCACCTTGATCCAGCCAAACATTCTCCCGAGCAGATGGTTGTGCAATCTCTTTTTGCTGATGGCCACATGAAATATTCTGTTGATAAAAAATCCGAAGGTCGAAGACTTGAAGTGAAGTCGGTCAAAGAGAAAATTATCCCTGATTCGATCCATGATATGACTTGGAATCCCTCGGCCACGAGCATGCAGATGACTCTGTCTAAAGAAGTTCCGGATAAAATCCGAGGTCACTTGCCAGATTTTTTGCGTAATTTGACTGATGAATCTCATGAGAATCTACTTTTTGCTATTCACCCAGGCGGACCAAAAATTATTGATTCTTTGCAGACTCAGCTTAAGCTCTCAGATGAACAGGTCGCTTTTAGCCGGAAGGTTTTAAAAGAAAGAGGGAATATGTCCTCTGCGACACTTCCCCATGTGTGGAAAGAAATATTGGATTCAGATTATTCTGGCAAAGTCATTAGTCTGGCCTTTGGTCCAGGTTTAACTATCTTTGGTGGTATGTTCGAGGCAAAAAAATGAATCTGCTTTATGTGCCTTTTATTCTTCAAGGCATTGTTATGTTTGTGGATGAGTTTTATTTTCATGAAAAGCGTGGTCTTCCTCGATGGGAAAAGTTTGGTCACCCGCTAGATACCCTGACTGTTTTTGCGTGTTACAGTTATTTAATTTGGGGATCAGCAGAGCTATATTCCTATGTTTTATTATGTACAATTTCTTGTGTGTTTATTACTAAAGATGAATTCGTGCACGTTGGTCTTTGCCCACCGGCAGAGCAGTGGCTACATTCCTTGCTTTTCGTTCTTCATCCCATCAGTTTTCTTTCAGCATACTTGTTGTTCCTAGAAGGGGATTTATCATTTCTTAAAATACAGTCACTAGTGGTTATAATATTTATGTTTTATCAGACCCTAAGATGGAGCTTCCCATGGCGAACCCAACCGAAGTAGATAACTCGATTTACGACAACTACGGCGATCAGTGGTATACGGCAGTTGATGATCCAATCGCATTGCTGCGTGCTGAAAATAAAGTGAAGGCGCCATGGATCCTTAAGCGACTCACAAAAACCTCAACGATCCTAGATGTTGGCTGTGGTGCTGGCTTTTTATCCAATGAGCTTGCCCTCGCTGGACATAAGGTCACTGGGGTTGATTTATCTGAATCAAGTCTGGCCGTGGCCAAGCGTTTTGATACAACTCATTCTGTTACTTATCAGACCGCCGATGCCTATGCTTTGCCATTTGCGGATGCAAGCTTTGATGTCGTTTGCGCCATGGACTTTCTGGAACACGTCGAGGATCCGGCCAAGGCCGTCAAAGAATTTTCGCGGGTCTTAAAACCGGGAGGAGTTTTCTTCTTTCATACCTTTAACCGCAATTTTATTTCATGGTTAATCATTATTAAGTTAGTTGAATGGCTAATTCCCAAGACGCCAAAGAATATGCATATCCTGCGACTTTTTATCAAACCGCGTGAATTAAAAATGTTTTGTACGTTGGCCCAGATGGAAGTAAAAGAGATGATAGGTCTCAAACCCGTTTTTAGTTCCATTCCCGTTTCGCAAATTTTTTCTGGTAAAGTGCCGCCTCAAATGCGCTTTGAATTGACTCCAAGCTTAATGACTTCTTTTTTAGGCATGGCAGAAAAATAAGGTGCATTTTGACTCCAAAGGAGCACAAAATAATTACAA
>JBILYY010000120.1:0-10307 GCA_044377495.1 Bacteriovoracaceae bacterium
AGCGCCATTAAGAAATAATTGAATGTATCTTGTAACTTGATTTCTTTTGGTGACTTGGCCTTAACCTGATTTTCAATGATTGAAATAAGTTCTTCATGGCCTTGCTCCTCAGTAACAACTTGAAGTGGAGCTTGAGAATTCTTTTTCATGACTAGAACTTGTTCAAGTTTCTTTTTTGTTATCTCATCTTGGGGATTTAGCTCAAGGATTTTCTCAAGTAGCTCTACTGCTTTATCATAATATTTTTGAGCACAATAGAGATCAATTAATGTGTGGGAAACGAGAGGTGAATCAAGTGGGACAGAAGTAGGTGTTGAATCTTCGATCTCTCCATACTCTTCAAATTCGTCGGCATAAAAATCATCTTCAAGACTTCTGACAGTAATTGAGTTTTCTTTAAGAATTGGATGCTCAGAAATTCCTGGTTTTTGCATTACCCATTCACTTTCGGCTTTAGAATCTTCAATTTTTTTGGTTTCAGATAAATCAACAGGAGACTGATTTTGATTAAAATCGACTTGAACCCAGTCATCATCCATACCTTGAGGCATGGGAAGTTTTTCCATGTCTGGTGCTTTAATGAGCTGCTCTAAACTTAATGTTTTATGCCCCACCATGAGATCGTCTTCAAGTTTTTTTACTTGTTCACCAAAGAATTTATCTCTTGGATTCATAAAGAGTAGATACTTATAGGTATCCAGTGCCTCTTCGAGATAGCCAAGGTTCATGCAGCTTTTTGCAAACACTTTCTGGAGTGATATATTATCTGCATTCTGAGACACAATCGGTCTTAGGGTGTTATAGGTAAGTTCAAACTTTCCTTGATCAAAGTAACAATGCGCTAATACAATATAGCCCAAAGTATAATTAGGGTGATTTCGAATTCCATCTTTTAGAATTTTGAATGCATCGTCTAGCATTCCCAGTTTTCTAAAAGATTCCGCAAGAGGTGCAAACACCTTCGAGCGAGGATTCTTCTTGTACATGTTGAAATATTTGGCCAATAAGGCCGACTGGTTTTTTTTACCTAGCACAGCTTATCCTACTTAAATGGGCTTGGTACTATTATCAGTAGAAGTGGCTTGTCTATCTGACATACCGGCCTGCTCCTCATTGATAATCCGAGGAGTCATAAAAATTATAAGTTCATTTTTTCCGGTGGCAAGGTTGTTTGGACTACGAAACAACCACCCAATTAATGGTAAATCTTTCAAATACGGGATACCGCTAACTGTCTCTAGACTGTTAGTAGAATATAACCCACCTATTACTATGGTTGAGCCGTTATCAACCAGAACATTCGTAGTGATGTTACGAGTATTAATATTCGGAGGGGCATCAGCGCTTGGTCTGGTCCCAAATGAACCTTTAGAAAGATTTATGATCATTGATATGGCCCCATCATTGGTGACTTGAGGAGTAACTGTGAGATTCACAGTTGCTGAAACGTTTGAGAATGTTGTTACTGGTGGAGTCCCAGCAACTCCGGCCTGTTGAACTCTAAAGCTTGTTTGTTCAGTGCTTGTTATGGTCGCTGATTTTTTATTTTGTGTCACAACTCTTGGTGTGGAAATCACACGACCTTTTTCCTCTGATTCAAGTAGCTGGAGTTTGAAATCGAGACCCAAAAGTCGTTTGTACACACCAATTGTTGCACCAATGGCCGGTCCACCTGTTGAGCTAAATGAGAAGCCTGGCCCAGTCGAGGCACCTATTGGACTTATAGGATCATAGCCAAATGAAACACCGTTAGCTAGACCGATGCTTTTTGAATAGTTTTCTGTTGCCTCAACAATTTTTGCTTCTATAAGTATTTGTGGAGTTTGTGTGTCTAGAGTTTCAATAATTTTCTTAATGCGCTCTATAGAATCAACCGTATCCTTCACGATTAAGCTATTGGTTCTATCATCACTTTGCATTGTGGCCCGTGTGGGTGTCAGATAATCCTTAACGATTTTAGTCATGTCGGTGAGAGCTGCATAGTTAATCAAAAAAACTCTTGTCACTAAAGGCTCGAGACCTTCTTTGAGTGCTATGGTTTTTAATTCTTCTTCTCTTTCCCTGGAGGCTTGTCCCAAGGTTTTCATAACTAAAATGTTGGTATTTTTTTCTGCGACTAATTTAGATAGACTCATTATTGTGTCAAGTGCCTGATCCCAGGGGACATTTGTTAGTGTTAACGACAATGAAGGGAGTCTTGAAATTTCTTGGTCAATAATAATATTAAATCCAGACGTATCGGCAATCATATTCAGAAGATCAGGAACTGGTATTTCCTTCACATTGATTGATATTCTTTTACCAATATACTTCTTTGGTCCTGACATTGTTAAGTTACTTAAAATATCCTCCACACTATTGGACTTGGGGATATTTAACCCAATGCTATCTTCCGTACCCGCACTTCCTGCAATGGGAGAGGATTCTGTTCCTCGAACCTTATTTTTAGAGAAAACACCAAAGCGGTTTTCAATATTCAAAACAATTGAATTCCCTCTGGTTTCAAGCGTTGAGCGAACGTTGTCTCTCAGTTGAATGGCAAAACGAATATCATTGGTTGAACCTGGCTTTTTATAACCTGAAATAAAAACAGCGCTACCAGGAAATTCAGACGTATCAATTCCACGCAATAGCTTCGGGGATACTTTTACATTTTTTAAATCTAAGATAATTTGTTTATCTTCAGAAACATGAAAACGTTCAGCAAAAACATCCTTATCAGTTTCGATAATGAGTTTACTGACTTCCCCTTCTTGAACAAAATTTACGTTCTTAATCTCTTGAGCGGAAAGCCCAAATGATATTATCAGCGCAATTAGAAAAATTCCATTTTTCATGCTTTCTCTCTTCCTTAAGATGAGCTATTGACTCAATTGTAGGAACATTATTTAGAAATGGGTATAACTGTTTCTAAATATTCCTCTTGTCCGTATACGTTAACAATCTTCTCAACTATTATTATTCCACCTGGCAGAATGGCTTTTAGCTCAGCACCATCATCACCAATTTTCATTCCCTCTTTTAATATGATAATTGGCCCGGACCCTCCGTTTTTGACCATCGCTCGTCTCTCCCGTCCAATCAAAACACCTACAATTTTAATCGATTCAATGCTCGATACTGTTGCTAACTGAACGTTGCTGTATTGGCCATTACCACCTACAAAAAATCCTGCCTTATTATTAGTTTTATCTACCTTCATATGCGGAGCTTTAAAAGGATCACGCAGTTCAAAAGGCTTATCAATTTTAGTTTTATCTCTAAAGAAGTTACTCAACGGATCAACGGGGGCAGCGTGTGCCCCGATAGATATGCCAAATAAAATTAATAAAACAAACATATTCCCCATCTTTTATTGAGGCGGTACTTCTTGGGCATTAAATCCTCTCTCGACTCTAAATTCAGGATTAAACCTAAAAGCCTCAATTACAGCATCAGCATTAATCATCTGAAAACGGCCCCTTTGTGAAGAATCTTGGTTAACAAACTTTAAGCTCTTAACATTATAAATTCTTGTCGAATTCCCTACACGTTCTAAGAATATCAAAAGCTGAAGGAACGTACCCTTAGCTCTAATTGAATACTGCTTGGAAATAAAATAGGTGCTCGTTGACTCAGAACCAGGTGTAATTTGAGGATCCTTGATATTGAGAGAGCTAATTTCCTGATTAAAAAAAGTTAAGATCTGGTTATCATTTATTTCTGCTGGGAGTTGTTTTTGCGCCGACTCAATGTTTTTTGCAACTTCTTCAACTCGAACCTTGGACTCCTCTGTTTTCTTAACGAATTCCTGAATCTCTTTCACTTTCTTTTTATTAGTTACAATTTCAGCTTGTACGGGAGGAAATTGTCCTTCAAGTCCCTCCATGCGAACAGTATGTTCATCAAAACTAATCCAAGCTCCATACAAACCATATAAGAGGATAAGAAACTGGAAATTTCCAATTATTTTATTTACGAGGTCTTTCATTAATCAAACCTCGCAACAGCAAAACTTATCTCGAAACTTTCAATTCGGCGTTTATCAGATTCACGAACTTTACTAGTAGTGCTTTTTATGTTCGCCTCTCGAATGAATACTGAAGAACGTAAATTATTTACAAAATTTCCTACGCTTGTATAACTAAGGGCTTCCCCTTTGACTAATAATAGTTCTCCATCAATACTAAGATCTTTAATCCACAAATCGTCAGGTAAATTTTTAGCCAGGTATAATAGCAAATTTGAAGGGTTTCGTTTTAGATTTATGGCTTGCTTAACAGCAGTTAACTTCTTTCCAAGATTTTCTTCCTGTATTTTTAATTCGCGAATTTGCTTTTCAAGAATTGAGGACTGAGCAACCTTTCTTTTAAGTGAGCCAGACTCACGCTGTAATGTTTCAAACTCCTGCGACCTTGCGTTAAACTCCTCTTCCCACATTGGCAAAAGGACGAAGTCGGGGACGTAAATAAGTGCGCATGCAACGATAACTGCCTTTATCTTTAATTTGGTAAAATCAAATCCACCTAGATCTGACAGATCCATCTGTTTCTGAGCTACTGTTAAGTTAATTTTAATCATAATTAATTAACTTTCCTCATGCCGAGGCCTATTGCTACAGCAGAAATTGCGGACAAGTGTTCTAATCCTTTTCCTGCTTTACTCTCATCAATTTTAATTCCCGAAAAAACATCGATTCTCTTCACTTCAAGACCAGTTGACGTAGCAAGTTTTTCTACAAGACCAGGCAGAAGTGAGTTGCCACCAGTAACGAAGCAGTAATTTACTTTCTCAGCACTACCTTGAGTTATGTAAAAATTTATACTTTTTTTGACTTCGGCTACCTGCTGATCAATCTGGGTGCTTATGATACTAAGGATTTCTTCTGGAAGATTACCTTTTTCATCACCATTTGTTTTAAGATCTTCTGCTTCTTCGTAACTGACACCCATTTGACGTTGAATTTCTTCAGTGACGAGCCCTCCACCAACCTGAATCTCTTTGGTAAAAATCGGACCACCACGCTTATAAATTATGACTTTTGTACTTTGAGCACCGAAATCTAAAATTATCGAACCCTCGCCATATTCTTCCAAATCTTCCCGATAAACTTCTTCAAAGACATTTGAAAGAGCAAGGACATTAAGATCAATAATCTTTGGGCTTATTTTCGCTTCTGCAAGAATACTTGAAAAACTTTCTACTGTATCAGTTCTTGCGGCTGCCACGAGAGCATCTTTTCCCCCTCCCTCATTTTCACCAATAATATGAAATGAAACTTGGGATTCATCCGCACCAAAAGTAATGTACTGCTCGGCTTCCCACATGATGTGGTCTTCGATTTCTTCCTTCGTCCCTTCTGGAACGTTCAACCGCTTAGTCATAGTATTTGGGCCGTACAAACCCAGACAACCAGTTTTGGATTTAATTCCTGCACGACTCATGGCCTCTAATAAGCCTTCAGAAATTTCTGAGGGTTTTTGAAATTCATCTTCAATAATAGCAGCTTCAGGAAGTACGAAAGTTCCAAATTTATCCACTTTAAATTTTTTGGGAGCTCCACTAACTTCACAAACCTTGATGCTGTGAGCACCAATATCTATACCGAAAATCCCACCGGGATTCAACTTACCTAAAAGGTCATCAATCTGTTCTTTTAATGATGCTGCCAAAGTCTTCCTTGCCTTTGAAAATAAACAAAAACTTAATTAATTATAGGCAGAGCGAATATGAAGTATCAAGGATTTAGTGCTTCATGCCAATTTAGATGAGCCAGGACTGCACGATATGTGCCAACCGAGGAAAAAAAATTTGAAATGAAGCCACTAGCAGTATGGAAGGCCCAAATGGTAATGGCTTGTCTTTTGTTATTTTTTTTATTCCAATCATTATTAGACCGGCAATTGCCCCTACGAAGCAACTAAGGAATATTGTAAAGAAAATACCTATAGGACCAAGAATTATCCCTAGAATTCCAAAAAGTTTAATATCACCACCACCTAAACCTACCTGCCCTCGTATCTTATAGAATAACCATGTCACAAGTAACGGTACTCCAAAACCAAAAACCCCACCCAAAAACCAGTGAGTCCAATGAAAATAGAAAATACTATATGGGACAATTAAAACGAGGAGATAAATATTTAACTTATCAAGTAATAGTTGGTGGTCTAAATCAATAAAAAAATGGCAAATAAATACACAACATATGGAAAAAAATAAGAGATACAGGCCAAAACTTTCTACGCTTAGATTTTCCGGGAAAAGCCAATACGAAATCAGTCCGGTTAAAAGCTCAATTAAAGGGTATCGCCAAGAGATTCGTGTTCCACAGAATCCACACTTTCCTTTTAGGAGGATGAAACTAACGATAGGTATATTGTGATACCATTTTAATTGCGAGCCACATTTAGGACAAGCTGACCTTTCTGTCACAAGATTTTTCTGGAGAGGTAGTCTAAGAATAACTACGTTTAAAAAACTGCCAATCATGATGCCAAAAATTAATGCATAAAAATAATATAAGTTTTCCATTAATCTATATTTTTCTTATTAAACATATAAATAGTCAAAATTAATAAAAACCCTGAATAACTAAGGCCATAGATCAGTGAAGAGAGTAAAAAATCTAACGGCAAAGATGTTTTATAAATAACAAATTCTTTGAGGTTTAATTTATAAAAACCAGGCAAAACAAAATGATATGTTTCAAGCAATATTTTAAAAAATCCTCGATTTTTTACAAATGTAAGACCTTGCGTTTCCTTTACCGCATGCCCTAGCACTAAAATAACAAGAGACAACAGCGTGGAAAGTATATTGTTAGCAACTAACGAAACCAAAACAACAACAAGCAGAAGGAGTATTGATTCAAGAAAAATGAATCCTATTGCCCAATATATCAAAGATGTAATATCTCCACCAAGGGCCGTGACCGCAACTAAAGTCATTAAACTTAATAAAAAAACATTCAACGCCTGAATCCCTAGCAGCCCCATTATTTTACCAAGAATAAAAGCATATCGTGGAACAGGACGGGAAATAACCATGTAAACAGTTCTTGAATCAATCTCCTTTGAAAGCAGTGTAGCTCCCAAGAATAAAGAAATAGCCAAAGATGAAAGAGACAAGGTTCCGAGCCCAAAATCAAGCGCTACCCTTTCAGGTACTCCGTAAGTAAACTCTGTTGCCACATAAGTAACGAGCATTAACCCTAGTCCAGCAAAAAACACGTTAATTAGAATCTTACTTTTAAGAATTTCCTTGAAGGTATAGTAGGCAATTATATAAACTTTATTTGCCGTCATACAGTTCCCCGTGTCTTATAAAAAATTTCTTCTAATGTTGGCTTATTCATTTCTAAAGATAGAATAATATTTTTTGTTTCAATCATTTCGACGAGAAACCTATCTTTATTTCCAGCATCAACGATATATTTCATTAAGTTATTGGGAAGAGTCGTAACAGTTTTAAATGGCGTTTGAGGCTTAAAACTCATGTCTGCCTTAACGCTAACAACGTAATCGAAGGCAAGTGAATCCGTAATTAGACTCCCAACCGAGCCATCGTAAGCAAGCTTGCCATCTTTCAGAAAAACAACCCTGTCACAAATCTCTTCAACATCAGGCACGATATGGCTACTGAAGAAAACTGTTTTACCTTCTTTATGAACTTCTATGATTACATCTTTAAGTTCTTTTCGTCCGATAGGATCAAGGCCAGACAAAGGCTCATCAAGTATAACAATTTGGGGATGATGAAGAATTGTGGCCAGAAAACCTATTCTTTGTAACATCCCTTTAGAGTAAGTTTTGAGCTCTCGTTTTAGCGCATGGTCGATTTTGAAACGAGGAGCCCAAACTTGAATTTCGTGATTTATAGAAGTAGTTGTCATTTCGGATAAGCGGCCCATGAATAACAAAAAATCATGACCCGTAAGTGTAGGGTAAAAATATGGCCGTTCAGGTAGAAAACCAATGTTTTTAAAAATTTCGAGTTTTGAAGATCCAAGTTTTTGGGAAAAAGTAACAGTGCCAGATGTTGGACGTATGAAGTCCATGATGATTTTTAAAGAAGTAGTTTTTCCTGCACCATTGGCCCCTAAAAATCCAACCATTGATCCTTCAGGGACATCAAAGCCAACGTTATCCAAAGCCACAAATGGCTGAGTCAATAAGTCTGTTTTAAATACTTTGCACACATTTTCTAATTTTATCATAATGTAATGGTATGCACGACATGGCACTTGGCAAACATTTTTCTATAAAAGATTTAATACTTGTATTGGTAGCCGTGGTTCTTTTTACTTTCGCCGGTCTTATCCATAAAAATAAGCCAATGCCCATTATTGTTTTAAACAAGCAAGAAACTGCATTGAACGTGAATAAAAATCTTTTACTTTTCTTCAACTTAGGAAACAAAAGATTAATATCAGATCTTTTATGGGTTCAAACTCTTTTAGAATCTGATGAAGAACATTATGGAAAAAATGATTTGAATTCTTGGATGTATCTTAGGTTCTTAAGTATCTCTATGCTGGATCCTTTGTTTTATGAAAATTATATGTATGGTGGCTTATACTTATCAATCGTCAAAGATGATATTTTAGGCGCAGCCGAAATCTTGGAAATTGGACTAAAGCATTACCCAAGTGACTACAAGCTTAACTATTATGCTGGATTCAATTTTTATTTTGAACAAGGCAATTTTAAAAAAGGCTTAACCTACCTCGAAAAAATAAAGAATCACCCTGACGCCCCACCATTTATGAAATTAATTATAGGAAAATTAAAATTCGAAACGACGCAAGACCATGAAATTGCCCTAATGTATTTGAAAAATGAATATATTTCCACAAAAGACCCACTAATCAAAATCAAACTAACCGCAGACATATATGCGCTTCAGGCCGAAAGTGACCTTGCATGCCTTAACTTTGGATCCAAAAATTTAATATGCAATAAATTGGATTCAGAAGGTAAGCCATACTTATATAAAGAAGGTGTCTGGAAAGCCCAGATGGAGTTTACACCCTATAGAATCCATACCCCAAATAGAAAATAGATATAAATTTATATTACCTTTTCCATGAAGAAAGAATAATGCTTCCAAATGGATTTTTCCAAGAAGAACTTGGAACTGCACGTGCAATATTTGTAGAAAGTTCATAAGAGGCAGGGGCCAAAAAAGGAGTCAGGAAATGCGTAGTTGTTTTTTTTTCTAACTTAAGTGGAAATTCATTCAGCAGTTTAGACATTTGAGACTCGATAGTGAAATATTTAAACTTCGTAACATGCTGCTCTTCATATTTCACTTCCGAAAAATGATTAATAATATATTCAATTAATGGCCACAAGCTTAAATAATTTGGAGTCGTCAAGATAAGGCGCCCTTCGGGATGAAGTAAATAATTAATACGATGAAATAATTCATAAATTTGGTGCCCATTGAGATGCTCAATAACCTCAATTAAAGTAATAATATGAAATTTTTCTTTGTATTGAATATCCAAGTCTAAGCTTCCATCATATGCCTTAAATTTCCTCCACTCTGACCCATACGTTTTTTCAGCATAAGAAATCTGAGTCGGTAATATATCAACCCCTAGCTGAACTGGGAAAATCTCTCTAGGAATCATTCCCAAGAAACTTCCAGCAAAGCAACCTATGTCCAAAATTGATTTACCTTCTCCTTGAAGGGTATCAGGAATATATCGCAAAACAGATTCAAACTTATGGTAGTGCCAAAATTTACGGATCCCTTTATGACCCTTAAGAATCTTGTCATAATATCCCTCAGGTATTCCCGAGTAATCAAAGTTTTTCATTCTATTATTGCTTTTTTGAGTTTTTCAACTGAAATTAGATTTTCTCCATTGATACTTATCTGAACAATTTCAGGATGAAGCATTTTATGTTTTAGAAACGCATCCTGTATATGCGGACGATAGTAAGGGTCGAACTTAGTTCCAGACTCAATCAAATATTTTATTTTCCACCTATCAAGAATTGTCAAAACACAATTCATCTCAAGGCACTTATCAATCTCAGTATCAAGATCTGGTACATCCCAAAGACGAATAACATTAAACATTGAAAAATAGTATGGAGGAGTGTCATCTAAAATTGCAATTAAATCACCCGGTTTTAATATCCCTGACAATTTTTCAGATAGCATGATCCCACGTTTTTCATCAATTAAAATTTGTTTTCTAGGTATAAAAACCCCTCGACGTACTGCTGATGGTATCGCATTGAGTTGATTAACCAGATTCATGCAATTAAAAAAAATAAATAAAATGAATACATTTACCAAAACCTTCAATTTAA
>JBILYY010000121.1:0-10233 GCA_044377495.1 Bacteriovoracaceae bacterium
ATGAGTTCCAAGAATTTCTTTATTGAAAAAAACTTGGCGGTAATTTTCTCGAATCAAATGATGAAGGTCAGAACTTTGTGGGTTGCGGGCAACGTACATCCCGCGGTACATGCAAGAAACTGTGACTGGTTCAAATTTACTAAATCATTAAAATTATTCGCCTGAAAGAAAAGTGCCAATAAAATATACCGTTACCAAGAGACATTTAGGGCCTTGCTTAGTGGCTTAAGCTCAAAAAAAAACCCGGCACAAGGCCGGGTCTCTTACTTAAATAATTTTCAATTCCGAAATTAGTTAGCTACTTCTAAATTTGCTTCACCATCAAGAACCTTAAGCGCACGAGTCTTCATGAACTCTTCCGGCTTCGATAGGTTTAAAGCAATTTTCAGAACTTCTTCAGCATCTGACACAGGACAGATATTGATTCCATTCTTGATTTCATCAGGGATCTTAGCGATATCTTTGCGGTTCTTCTCAGGAATGATAACAGTAGTGATACCGGCCTGTTTAGCAGCAAGAATCTTCTCTTTTAATCCACCGATTGGAAGTACACGTCCGCGAAGTGAAATCTCACCAGTCATGGCAACATCCTGACGAACAGGGATGCCAGCGATGGCAGAAGTCAAAGCAGTCGCCATAGTCACACCAGCAGAAGGACCATCCTTTGGAGTAGCGCCATCTGGAACGTGGATATGGATATCATTTTTTGTATACCACTCATGATCCACCCCAAGGCGACCAGAGATTGAGCGTACATATGAAAGAGCTGCTGAAGCTGACTCTCTCATTACTTCTTTAAGATTTCCTGTAACCTGAATTTTTCCGTTACCTGGAACCGTTACTACTTCAATGTTAAGTAACTCTCCACCAACCGAAGTCCAGGCCAAACCATTCACAAGACCGATCTGAGGAGTTTCTTCGATGCCGGTACGGTCGTACTTGATTGGACCAAGATATTTTTCAATATTCTTATCCGTGATAGCGAACTTACGGCCTTCTTTGATATCTTCAGTCACTACTTCAGTCGCAATCTTACGAGAGATAGTGTTCATTAAGCGTTCAAGCTCACGTACACCAGCTTCTCTTGTATAACCACGAACTACAGTTGTGAAAATTTTATCAGTCATCGTTACTGGGTAGTTTTTCAAACCGTGAGACTCTACAGATTTAGGAAGAAGGTATTTCTTCGCAATTTGCATTTTCTCATCAGGAGTATAACCAGCGATGTGGATGATTTCCATACGGTCACGAAGTGGACCTGGAATCGCTCCCAAATCATTCGCAGTCATAATGAACATAACTTTAGAAAGATCGTACTCACACTCGATGTAGTGATCTCCGAAAGCTTTATTCTGACCTGGATCCAATACTTCAAGCATTGCTGCTCCTGGATCACCACGGAAGTCAGAACTCATTTTATCGATCTCATCCAAAAGGATGACCGGGTTAGAAGTTCCTGCTTTTTTAAGAGCATGAATGATTTTACCAGGCATAGCACCTACGTATGTACGACGGTGACCACGAATCTCAGCTTCATCACGTACTCCACCTAAAGAGATACGAACAAACTTACGGCCTAAAGATTCGGCCAATGATTTAGCAATTGAAGTTTTACCAACACCAGGAGGACCAGCTAAACAAAGAAGTGTCCCACGAGTGTCATCTTTAACTAGTGAACGAACAGCAAGGTATTCAACAATACGTTCTTTCACATCATCAAGACCATAATGATCATTATCAAGAATCTCGCGAGCTTTTGCTACAGAGTTATCGTCAGTAGTAAATTCATCCCAAGGAAGAGAGATCATCCAGTCAAGGTAGTTACGAACAACTGCAGCTTCTGCAGACATTGGTGACATTGACTTAAGCTTACGAAGTTCTTTGTTCGCTTTTTCACGAGCTTCTTCAGGCATTCTCTTCGCTTTAAGTTTCTCTTCGATTTCAGCAGCATCAGACTTATCGTCCTTGTTGCCAAGCTCTTTCTGAATCGCATTCATCTGCTCATTTAGATAGTATTCTTTCTGAGATTTTTCCATTTGTGTTTTCACACGTGAACGGATTCTCTTCTCAACATTAATGATTTCGATTTCACCTTGCATTTTCTCAAGAAGAAGTTGCAAACGAGTATCAACATTAACTGCATTTAGAATGTCTTGCTTCTCAGGAATCTTCATCGTCAAGTGAGCGACAATGATATCGGCCAAACGAGAAGGATCTGTGATTGAAGAAATGCTCATCAATAGTTCAGGAGGAATGCGCTTATTGAGTTTTACATATTGCTCAAAAATGCTTTTCACTGAGCGCATCGAAGCTTCTACTTCAACATCGCTTTCAGTTACGTCAGCACACTTCTCAACGTCTGAGTAGTAGCCATCATTTTCGCAACGAAAGTTTTTAATCTTCGCTCGATACTTACCTTCGATAAGCACCTTAACAGTGTTATCCGGCAGCCTAAGCATTTGGATGATACTTACAACAGTACCGATATCATAAACGTCTTCACGTTCAGGATTCAGAACCGATGCATCTTTTTGTGTTACCAAAAAGAGCTCATTGCCGTTCTTTGCGGCTTTTTCCAAAGCTGAGATTGATTTTTCTCGACCTACGAAGAGTGGCACAACCATGTGCGGGAAGATGATCACATCTCGTAGTGGCAGTAAGGGAAAGTTGTTATTAACAGCTTCAGATTTCTTGTCGGACATAGCACCTCCTGCGCTCTTATCAAACTCGGGAACAAAATAACCTCGATCAATGAGGTTACATAAAAATAGTATCCCACGAAATTAACTTTAGAATATACAAAAAAAAGGCCTAGGAGTTTTTTTCCTAAGCCTACCGAGTTAAACGATTTTTTTTAATTAAATGTTATTTAGTGTAAGAAATAACCAGTGTCATTACGACGCGTTTTCAATTTTCTTGGCACCTTTGGCCCCAACTTTTGAATCAGCGCGCTTTTTGCGGTCGCCCTCTTCAAGTATTGGCTTCCCAGTACCTATAATCGATTCCTTAGTCACAATACACTTAGCAACCTTCTCGAGCCCTGGAAGGTCATACATCACATCCAACATTACTTGCTCAAGAATAGCACGCAGTCCACGTGCACCAGTCTTCTTAGTTAGTGCTGTTTTAGCGACCTCAAGAATAGCATCATCCGTAAATTCCAGATCAATACCATCAAAATCAAAAAGTTTTTGATACTGCTTAACAATCGCATTTTTTGGCTCAGTTAGAATCGAAACCAAAGCTTTTTCATCTAGCTCTTCCAACATTGCGGTGACAGGAAGTCGCCCAATAAACTCGGGGATTAGACCAAATTTAACTAAATCACCTGGTTCAATTGCACCTAAAGTCTCAAAATGACTTTTTTCAATCTTAGATGAGTTATCTGAAGTTAGTCCCACGGACTTTGACTTCGTCATTCGTTTCTCAATAATTTTATCGAGCCCAACAAATGCTCCCGCGCAGATAAAAAGAATATTACGAGTATCTACCTGTATATATTCCTGCTGAGGATGCTTACGTCCGCCCTTCGGTGGAACATTCGCAACTGAGCCTTCTACTAGCTTTAGTAATGCCTGCTGCACACCTTCACCAGAAACGTCACGGGTAATTGAAGGGTTCTCTGATTTACGTGCAATCTTATCGATCTCATCCACGTAAACGATACCGCGTTGAGCACGCTCAACATCAAAGTCACAATTCTGAAGGAGTGAAAGAATGACGTTCTCAACATCCTCACCTACATAACCGGCTTCAGTTAATGTTGTAGCATCACAAATTGCGAATGGTACGTTCAAAAACTTAGCTAACGATTGAGCAATAAGTGTTTTACCTGAACCAGTTGGACCAGCTAAAAGAATGTTTGATTTCGCCAACTCAACTTCATCGCCTTCACGTGTAGAAGCCTTGTATGAAATACGTTTGTAATGGTTATGAACAGCAACAGAAATGATTTTCTTTGCACGGTCCTGGCCAATCACATAGTTATCCAAGTGGGCTTTAATTTCGTGTGGCTTAGGGACGCTGTCCGTAGCCGTTTTTGAAACTGCTTTGACTGAATCTTCATAGATAATGTCATTACATAATTCAATACACTCGTCGCAGATATAACAACCAGGACCAGCGATTAATTTTTTTACTTCTTTCTGTGATTTTCCGCAAAAATTACAGTTTAAACTACCGTAAGATCCACCAGCTTTCTCTTTGCTCATACTCACCTTTTTATGCTTTTTTCGTTTTGCCTTTAGGGGCAATTATATTATCAATTAAACCGAATTCTTTCGCTCTGATTGGATCGAGATAGTTATCGCGATCACAAGCCTTCTCTACTTCTTCGTACTTTTTACCAGTATGCTTAACGTAAATTTCATTCAATTGTTTCTTTAAATCCAAGATTTCACGAGCTTGAATTTCGATGTCAGTCGCCTGCCCACGTGCACCACCAAGCGGTTGATGAATCATGATACGCGAGTGAGGCATTGAGTAGCGATGACCAGCTTCCCCGGCCTGAAGAAGAAGTGACCCCATAGAGGCCGCCATTCCCACACAGTACGTATAAACCGGACAAGTCACGTGTTGCATAAGATCATAAATCCCCAATCCGGCATAAACGGAACCACCAGGAGAATTTATATAAAAATGAATAGGAGCCTCTGGATCAGACTGCTCTAGGAATAGCATCTGGGCCACGAGTAAATTCGCTACAGTATCGTTCACCTCTGTACCTAAAAAGATAATTCTATCTAGGAGTAAACGTGAATAGATATCGTATTGACGCTCTCCGCGAGCAGTTTGTTCAATAACAATAGGATTGGGTATGTAAGCTCTAGGCGTGTCCATGACGGTCCTTTTTTTCCTCAAATTGTTGATTTCTTTGTTCAAGCTTATCGGAAAATCAAAGTAATTCTTGAGATTTAATTTAACTCTAAGTTTGTCTAACTTAAAGATGGGCAGACTTCGCCAATCTGCAAGGTTATGGAAACAGTTTGTCTTGAAATAATATGCTCATAAGACTAAATTCCTAATGTCCATGTTTCAATAATGAATCTGGTTCAACCCTTAGCTTTCAAGGAGTCCTTATGGCACGTTTAGTTGGTAATCCAGCACCATTTTTTAAAGCTGACGCTCTCGTAAATGGTCAGAATAAACAAGTTTCTCTTGATGACTATAAAGGTAAGTGGAAAGTTCTTTTCTTTTACCCACTAGATTTCACTTTTGTATGTCCGACTGAAATTATCGCCTACTCAGAGGCAGCTGATAAATTCAAAGCAATGAACTGCGAACTTATTGCTTGTTCAGTTGACTCGTTCTTTTCTCACCTTGCTTGGACTAAACAGCCTCGCAGTGAAGGTGGCCTAGGTGAAGTAAAATTCCCAATCATCGCTGACCTAGACAAGAAAATTGCTCGTGATTATGAAGTTCTTGCTAATGATGCTGTTGCTCTTCGTGGAATTTTCATCATCGACGACAACAACATTATTCAACAAGCAACTGTGAACAACCTTTCAGTGGGTCGTAACGTTGAGGAAACTCTTCGTCTAGTTGAGGCTTACCAGTTCACAGCGAAGTCGGGCGAAGTTTGTCCTGCTAACTGGAAAAAAGGTGCAGACTCAATGAAGCCTGACCCTACTGGTTCTAAGGCGTGGTTCAAAAAGAACGCATAAAACTTAAAAAAATACCCGACTAAATAGTTCGGTGACATTTCAGGGGGCCTTTGTGGCCCCTTTTTTTATGTTTAGACGCGTTCTGTCACCGCCGAATTAGCTCCGAAAGTGGTAAAATTGTTCACTATTCACCCGTGAACAATCAGTAATCTTTACAAAATCTTAAGGATTGTAAATTCTCGAGCTTGTCGAAGGCCCGTACCCTTTCTATAAGCGTTGTCATACATCTTTCAAACTGCGACTAAGAATTTGGCCTCAAGTTTGCGATGTATGAATAAAGCAAAGAGACCATGAAGGTCGCTTTCTGAAAAACTGAGGGGCCGATGATTAAGACAAATGTATTGATGATGGGACAATTTCGAGAGTTACGTGAAACCCGTAGATCTCAAGATAATTACAAGCGATATCTGTCCACGCTTGCAAATTCCCAACTTGAAAGTGAAATTAACTTTCTATTGGAAGAATTCTCAATGGATACTTATGGGCAGGACTTTTTCTTCAAGACTCGTCTTGTGCAAAGTGAGCTAGTGTCTCGTGCGGACGAAGACTGGAAGGTCCGCATAGAGAATATGAATCAAGAAACCCAACCCCTGTTTTAGTGTAAATCTTTTCCCAATTTATTAATGTCTACTGCTTTAGTCCTGGGTTTGTAACCAGGATCATCTGATTTTTTAAACTCGTAAGGTTCATGGCCTTTAGACTGATCAAATCCGGCCCGATCAAAATCTGTCTCTTCACGATCAAGTTTTTCAGGATTAATTTCTGCCTCATCATTCTCTGAATCAAACTTCGTTTCATCCTTTCTTTTTGTAGGCATGAATGGTTTTTTCTCGGATTTTCTGTGTGGTGTTTTATTGTGTTGCATATGCCCCTCCAATTTAGTTGATCCCCATATTTTTAAAGCAGATTTGATGCCAGTGATAACCGGTCATTCTTAGGTCAGTTGCAAGGTATGCTTTAGGGCATGAGGCAGTGGATGAGACTATTTGGTACAAAATGATGCCTCATCATAAAACAACAACTAACGGAAATGTATAGTTCTGCCTTGGTGGCATCAGCATTGCTTTTATCAACAGAGATATTATTAGCTTCAATAGAAAGCGATATAGTAGGAGGATTTATGAATCCCCAGATCCTGATTTCAACATTTGTGGCGGCCATAAGTCTTATCGCTGTTGTTGGTTGTGCAAATGCAAAAAAAGAGAAGAAAGAAGAACTAACAAACCTCATGAATGAGGCAACGAATATTGAAGCGACACCAGTAACTGAAAAAATTGATTTTACGACTGTTGAATTCAATATAGGCGATTCGAAATTAGGCGAAATGGATCGCCGCCACTTAAAAGAACTTGCAGCAAAAATGGCTTCCACCGGAAAAGTTATTGATGATATTAAAATTCTGACTTGGTCGGATAGATTAGTTGCAACTTCCCAGGAAGCGACCAGTACTGAAATTATACTAGCAAGACAAAGAGCTGAATCAATAAAAAACTTTCTAGAAAAAAATCTCCCTGAAGATGAGGATATTGATTTTTACAATATGGCCGAAAATCCAGAGAGACACTCCAATTATATGAAACGTAAAGGTGTACCAATTAACCAAGCATTTAATGAAGATGGAATATTGGGTAGCCCCAACGGACGAGCAATCGTAATTATAGAATATCAAGGAAGCCGAATGCCAGCGACATTATAGGAGGCCATATGCCAAATAGAACCGAAACAGAAAGAAGCAATGAGATTAATATTGGGATTTCTGAAAAGGACCGTAAAACAGTCTGTAAAGGACTCAACAAACTTCTATCTGATTCCTATATTCTTTATCTCAAAACACAAAACTACCACTGGAATGTAACTGGACCAATGTTTCAGTCCCTACATCTGCTATTTGAAAATCAATATCAAGAGCAGGCAATTGCTGTTGACGAGATAGCGGAAAGGATTAGAGCACTTGGTGAGTATGCGCCGGGGTCATTTGCAGCATTTTCTAAAATTTCATCCATTAAAGAAGAGAATTCAATCCCTTCAACCGAAGAAATGATTTACAACCTCATTCATGGAAATGAAGCAGTCGTAACGACGGCCAGAGAAATTGTTTCCTTAGCTGATGAATGTGAAGACGATGTAACAAGTGACCTTATGATTAATAGAATGCAGATACATGAAAAGAATGCATGGATGCTGAGAAGTCTGATTAAACATCAGGCTTAGGTTATAAGATGAAGAGAACTTGTTTCTCTTCATCTTATGCTTAAACTCAATTAACATATTTTTTTATATTCTTAATCAATGATTCAAGATCCAGAGGTTTTGTCAAAATTTCGTTATACAGTTCCATGGATGCAGAACTGAGGACTTCTTCTGGAGAAGCAGAAATCATCAATACAGGACATTCTTTTACTCCAACCACTTCAATCTCGTTCTTATGCATTAAGAACTCACACCCTTTCATTCCATCCATGTGGTAATCCACCAAAATCAGCTGTGGAAACTGGGAGCCATCTTTAAGACTCTCCAAAGCTTCTTTTGGATCTGCATAAGAGTGAACGGCAAACCCCTCTTTACTTAGGGCCCAACTTATTACTTCACGAAGATCGTCATCGTCGTCAATCACAAGTATGTTTCGCTTATTATCTTTGATCCAGTGGAATGGTTTAGCAATATTGCTCGTTTTTGGCAGGGAAAACCAAAAGCGCGAACCAGAATCTGAAAGATTCTCAACACCGATATGTCCACCATGAGCATCGACAATAGTTTTACAGATAAATAAACCTAATCCCGTTCCTGATTGTCCTGTAATGCCACCAGTCCAATACTTCTGGAATACGAGATTAATCTCCTTGGGTCGCAGTCCTGGGCCATTGTCAGAAACACTGAAAACAAAATCATACTCTGATTCTTCAATGCTCAAATTGATATCTCCACCGATAGGAGTGAACTTGATGGCATTACTGACCAGATTTGAAAGAACCTGGAAAATTTTATTTTTATCTAGCTCAAGGTAGATTTCATTAGGGAAAGTTGTTCGAACAACAATACCTTTTTGCACCAACAGGGGGCGATTCGTATCAAGAACCTCCTGAAATATTTTAGAAACATCGCAAGCTGATTTTTTAAGACAGGACAATCCATCTTCAGTCTTACTTTTGTCCAGAAGATCAGCGATCAATTCTTTAAGTCGTTCAGTTGTTTTTAAAATTCGGCTTGCCTGGATTTTAACTTCCTCAGGAAGAAGGGTCCTGTCATGGCGGCCAGCAACTTTCAATAACATTTGAGCTTCTAACTGGATGGCACTCAGTGGGTTTTTTATGTCATGAGAAACAATTGCGAGCATTTGCTCTCGGGCAGCGTAGGCAAAGTGGGCGACTTTATTTGCGGTGGCTTCTTTTTCTTTAATTTCGCTTTCTCGCAGAACTCTTTTCACCACTTGTAGCAAACGACTCGAGCGTGATAGTAAGACCACGTCTTCGGCACCCGCCTTCATCATGTTTGCAACTTCTTCCTCACCAATCCCTTTGGAAATTATAATAAAGGGAATCTCCGGGTTTATTTTTTTTGACTGGATAAGAGCATCGCAAGAAAAGAAATTACTGGTGTTAGACATAAAGAGAATTACTGTCCACGAAAAAAGCTCTAACTTTGAAACAAATTCTTCAACAGTTGTGACCCTTTCTGATTGTATTGGGTAGCCAAGGCATTGAAGAGGCCGAAGGATTTCAAAGGTATCGACTTCTGACTCACTGACAGTCAATATCCGTAAAACTTTACCAGGTAGCATCATGCAAAATTTCCAAATAAAAAAGGAATTTATTGAAAAGAAATGGCTGCCCCGAAGACTACCCAAAAGTAGAATTCAGGGCGCAAATGAAATTAATTTTAGGCTAACCACTCGGCTTGAAGAACAATTGGATTAAGGGCTTCTTTGAGAAAGCGAGCCTTTTGTTCACGTTCCGTTATCTCAGGATAATTTTGAACCAAACCTTGGCCCAGAAGCTGTTTAAGAGATTCTCTCAACAGCCTATTTTGTCCTCGTGACAAGATATTTCGTTTTTGTTTTCTGTTTCTTTCAGTAATCATGGAAAGTTACTCCATTTCTTAGTAAGTTCGATAAAAACAAAGCAAGAGAAATGCCAGCAAAAAGATAATCAATTTTCAAACAGTTAGTTCAATAACTTCTTTTATTTGGGGAAAGATGGAACAAATTTGATCTAGAAACGGGGTATTAATGGAAGTTAAGACGGGCCTGCTGTATTTCAGAAGCCATTATTTGAATAAGATGTCTTAGGCCTTCCATGTCTTCATTTTTGGCGGCAAATTCAATTTCAACCCCAAGAGGAGCGATTTGCGGACAATCAAAAGTAACAGCATTTCCCTTTACCTGATGGCCCAATTTAATAGCAGGAGCAAAATCATTTTTCTCTAATGAGGAAATGAGGTGATCAATATCCTCAATTCTTCTTTCCAGGTATTTTCTCTTTAATTCGACTGGTATTTGCATGGGTCCAGCTTGTTAATCTTAAAGTAGGTTGCATCTTATAATTGTTTAAACCCATACTTCTACATAAGATGA
>JBILYY010000021.1:0-30820 GCA_044377495.1 Bacteriovoracaceae bacterium
ATCTGATCTTTAATGAGTACTTTCCAGGAGGAACTGCATAAGACCAATTCGGATTTGAGGTTTTAAATTTTCCTCTAGAAAATACTTGATCTTCCTGGATTTGAAATAATTCAAGTTCATATTCTTTTGCCTCAGGAATAGCTTCCCAGTCCAGATCAATCCAGCGGTTGTCTTGGGCAAAAGCCGCCCATGAAAAAAGAAAGAGAATGATTAGAAATATAAACTTCATCTAACCTTTATACCTTTTATCTTTGGTGCAAGAATTTTGCTCTTCTCTGGCACAATTAACTCTTTAATGGATGGAGTAGAACTTTTACGCTGGTATTGATCTTCAAAAAAAGTTTGAAGGGAGTAGATTCCAGGAAGAAGACCATTAAATTTAATCTCATTTTCCAAAAATTTCCTCTCATCAAGAAGAACACCCTTGGCGTTTATAATCCGGGAAATGATTGTCCAGTTATCCTTGTGGTTTTTAACATCTACCACAAGCTCTCCCCTGGAAGTGGCGATTAATGACTCATCTCCAGCGATCTGAGGCGTCGGTGGTAATGGAGCCTTCTCAACTTTGAATTCATAAACTTCAGATTCTCCAGAAATTTGGCCTGACTCATCAACACTTGAAACCTGAGCGTAATGAAAGCCGTCTCGTGATGGACGATAGGGGAAATTATTCGTGGCAAGCTTGAAAACTTCACCTTCAGTCATGTCAGTCTTTTTGGATATCTTGAGAATGAAGGCATGCCCAGGAATTGGCGTCCAGTCCATGACTACAATTGGAAAACTATCCAGATAATGATGAAACAGGCCTTGAGTCTTCCATTGGATGGTTTGAAAATCTTTGACCTCGAAAGTTCTCTCCACAGGAAAAGAAGAAGTCTTACCATCTTTAGATTCTGAAGTTACTTGCCAAGTGTACTTACCAGATCTAGATATATTAACATTCGCATTCTGAGTAGTTTGCTGAATTTTTTTATTGAGGCCAGGTCCAACCACTCTTAGCTCATAACTTCTGGCCTCTTCCTGCGGTGCCCATTCTAGCATGACTCTAGAAACCCCTGTTGCGCCTATGTAAAACGTGAATCCATTTGCTGGAGCAACTGGTTGTGGAGAAAGAAGATTTGCCCCGTGAACGACTTTAAATGAAAGCGTTTTTGATTCAATCCAAACGTCCGTTCCCTCGATTTGAGTTTTAAGCCTCCAAAAGTAATCTCCCTGCTCATATATTCTCGAAGTTGTATGAAAAGTTTGATTATTGATTTCAATCTTATCAACAAGGCTTTTAAAATTCGGACCCCGGGAAACTTCCAGAATAATTTTATCCCCTGCACTTCCCAAGACCCATTTGAAATCAAATGTTTTGTCGGCTAGATTGATGACTTCCCCGTCTGAAGGATAAATTTGATTTGCAGGGATGGGTTTAGAGACATTGGCGCGCATTACAGACGAGGCAACTTCTTTTGATCCGTCTTTTGTTATGAGGCGCCAGTAATTTATTCCAGGTTTCATTTGCACATTGATCATAGCGTCTTTTATTAAGCCTTTTTGTGAAATGCGATACAATGACTGGGAAGACTCCCCTATTTCAACAAAAACTTCCTCATCTCGGTTAACCCTCTTCCATTTCAGCTGAACCGTATTGTCTAAAGTTTTAACTTCCTGCCCGTAATTTGGTGTTAAGTCTTGAAAAATATTCTCTGTAGTATTTTTTAGATTTTCAACTTTACTTGTTCCATCGAGGTTAATTGAAACGATTACGTCACCCTTCGTATCGACTTTTTTGCCTCCACTGAAAAGATCGATTGAGTTTTCATCAAATTGATCTTGTTTTAAGAAAACCCGGCCCTCTAGCATATTCATTTTTAGTTTTTCGCCAATTCCTTCCATTTTAATCGTGGAATTTTCCTCGATCTCAAGTCTGGATGATGAACCTAAAAGCTCAAGTGATGTGGATGAAAGTCCTGAGGTTTTGATTTTATCACCCATGAAAATCTGATCACCGGCGCGAAGTGGGTTCCACAGAAGTCTTCCCTCGTTTTGCCTAGTGACCTCATTATGGGTCTTAAGAACGTGAGCGACAGCTTTGCGGTTACTCATTCCGGTATTGGTCCACTCTTTTGGACGAAGGAAGAGCCAGGAAGCAGCAATTCCGACTATACTAATCAGGAAGGCAATAAGTATTCGTTTCATCCCCCTAGTTTAGCCTAGGCAGCCTTTAATAAATAAATATTTATTCCATTTCTACTACAGAAATCCGATAGAAGCTCTATGAGGCTACTCAAGTTTAAAGTTTTGATGCCAATTGTGTTCAAGTTAGTTTTTCTAACTTCGGGCCTTGTTGCGTCAGTTGCCCTCATTATTGCCTGGAAGAATGCTGACCTTTTCCAGCAAATCTCAACTGACCGTGAAGAGACAACGGCAGAACTACTAACTTCTAGTAGGGCCAAGGAAATCGAAGCAATATTTGGCTCCTATATAGATAAGCTCACAAATCTGGCCCAAAGTTCGAAAGCGGCCATTGCTCTGGATGGAGATCTTTTGTATTTCAAACTTGAATCAACTGATAAACAGGCCCCGATTTTTGAGAAAATAAACTCAAATGATAAATCATTTAACCTTTCAGATTATCACAAAGTACTTAGTAAGTTTCAGACCCGACTATTTAATATTGAAGATGAAAAGGTATTAATTATAAGCTCCGCAAATATGTTGAGTGAGCCTCTCCTTATCATTGCCGCCCCGGTTGGTAAAAGCCAGGGAGTTGTCTCACACTGGGCCTGGGGATTTTTTCGCTTAAATAAACTACAAGCATCGTTTCAGGGATCTAAAAGTCACGTTGTGTACTTGATAGATGATACGGGAAAAATTATCTCACATCCGGATGAGAAAAAATCCTTTGAGGCGAAAGATTTATCAGATCAAAAAGTCATCTCTGAAATCCTAAGAGATGATCTTCGACAAAGACAACAATACGTAGATAACAAGCTCTATTCAATGGCAAAAACAATCTTTGGCCCAATTGTTATTGGTGAGGTTTCTCGAGAGACTATTCTTGCTCCATCAGTTCTAGCAAAAGAAAGTTCTTATTTTATCATGGGGATCGTACTTTCAATTTCATTCTTCCTATCTGTAGTATTTAGCCACACACTATCGCGAAATATTGAAAAACTAACAAGTTTTGCCTACCGGATTGCCGGTGGTGATTTTGATATTCATGCCCAGAGTGAGATTAAAACTAAAGATGAAATCGGACTTCTGGCCAATGCTTTTGATGACATGACTCTCGGTCTCAAAGAGCGAGATAAAATTAAGAATTTGTTCACCAAATTTCACGGTATCGCTATTACCGAAGAGTTAATGAATCAAGAAGATATGAGAAAGGGCACGAAGTGTGAAGCAGTTGTTTTTTTCTCAGACATCAGGGGCTTTACAGACTTTAGTAACGATAAGACTCCAGAAGAAGTTGTACTAATGCTCAATAGTTATTTTGAAGTCATGGTAACTATTATTAATAAGCATGGAGGCGTTGTTGATAAATTCGTTGGAGATGCTATTATGGCCGTATGGGGTGCACCAAAAGGAACTCCTGATGATGCTAAAAAAGCTGTTCAGGCCTGCCTTGAAATGCGCCAGGCTTTGGCGGATTTCAATAAGAAAAGAATCGAAGAAAATCAGCAACCTATTCTTATGGGTATGGGACTTCATGCTGGGCCAGTGGTTGCTGGAACAGTTGGCTCAAACGCGCGCCTGGAATATACAGTTATTGGCGACACTGTTAACACCGCCTCTAGAATTGAATCTTCTACAAAATCTTTTGGAACAGATCTTCTAGTAAGTGAAGAGGTTGCACAGAGAATTGGACAAGGATTCATTCTTGGTGCCGCCGGGTCAACAAAAGTCAAAGGTAAGGATGCTCCGCTTAAATTATTAAAAGTAAGCGGATATATTGATGAAAACTTTAATCCGATAATAATAAGCACCCCTTATTCAAGCTACGCTGCTGAAGATTCTGAAAAAGTGAAGGTCGTGGCGTGACAAAGTATATCCTTTTGTTATTAATTTTAATCAGTTGTAATTCAAAGGATCCCACTCTTTCTCCCTTAGGAAGTATTACTGAGGCGCCAGAGGATCTACCTATACCAGAAATAACATATCCTCTTGGGTTCTGGATTGAAGGCTTAGGCTCATCTCCGGTTGTATTGTCACTCAATGGTGAGGAAAGTTTTTCAATAGCAGCGGATGGAATTAATTATTTCTCTAAACAGTTAACTTTAAACTCACCTTACGAAATCACAATTCTTACACAACCGACTGATCGAAACTGTTTTGTAATAAGCGGAACTGGATTTATTGCGGGCTCAACAAGTGATGTGAGAATAAAGTGCTCACCAACAGGTTCATATTTTATAAGTGGTTTAATTTCTGGACACGATGTAGGTGAAATTCAAATCCAACTTGCAACTTATGAGACACTAAGAAAATCTGCAGGAGCCTCAACTTTTGGTTTTAATTGGTATCTTACCAATGGATCATATACCCTAACTCTCAATAATTCAGGAACCACAAAAAACTGTGTTTTCTCTTCAACTCAAACTACTACTGCAACTATTACAATTGCTGGAGCAAATGTTTCAAATGTACAAGTCAATTGCACGCTACCCAGTACATCAACACCCTCAATGTCAGGAACAATAACTGGAATTGCAGGATCGACAATTACAATACACACAAGCAATGGAACTCCCATAACAGTAAATTCAGATGGAATATATAATCTTGGATCATTTAATGAAAACAAAAGATTTGTGGCCGAAATAATTAGTGCGCCAAATCGAAACTGTTATTTTAACTCATCTGGTGACCACCTATTCTCTTACACCCCTACTGCAGCGAAATCGGATATAAATATTACGTGTTCAACTCCCTTAACGACTTGCTCTGCTGCATCGGGAGAACTTCCTTCTACAGACGGAACTATCAATGATGTCGACTGCGTAAATGGGAAAATTCTTTACGGCGGAAATTTTACTTTAACGGGACGACAATTCGGTATAACTTCTGTTGATACAACTGTTTCAACTGCTGCGGCTCCTGGGACTTTTTTAATGGATAGGATTCATGGAAAAGTTAATAAAATTATTTCCGATAATCAGGGTGGTTGGTTAGCAGGGGGGCTTTTTAACAAAGTTGGGGATCGATATAAGCGTAACATAGTTCGCTTAGACTCTCGCTTTATTATTGATGAAAGTTTTGACATCGAAACGGATGGAGAAATTGTTGACCTAGATATTGATGGAGACCAGCTTTATATTACTGGAGACTTTACCCGTATAATTAAAGGAGTGAGCAGCTCACCGAAATACCTGCTTGCGAGGATTTCATTGGCGACCTCTTCTCCTACAGTTGTTAGTTTTACACTGGCAAGCGGCATTGAAGCAAGTCCAGCAGGTTCAGCGACTTCATTTTCTACTTCGATCATCGATTCAAACATTTACATCCATGGACGCATTTACAATAACAGCTCAACAAATTACGCATACATTCTTGGGAGAAGAACTGGTACATACTTACTTACAATCAATAAAAGTTCAGGGGCGACGACGGGAATATCCACGGCGCTTTCAGAAACAGGCAAAAACTTATTTTATAAAGATTTAAATAGTGATGTTTGGCTTCTTCATACTGATGTTGGTATGAAGAATTCTCAAACTCTTGCAACTCACCCCTACAATGCCAAAATATCATATGGTTCAAATAGATTCTATCATCTCGACAATAATGAACTTTACATGACGAGTGCGACATCTGTTAATAAAATAAATCTATCAACGATTGATACGACCTCATCAACTGTTTTTGGATCATCAATTGGTTATGCGGCAAATGCTGTTAGTAATGCAAACACAATATGCTTCTTTCAGAATCCTGCCGGAGCAACAATTACTTCTGGATCAGGCCCTAGAAAAGGCGTTGCTTGCTTTAATAAAAGCGATGGCGTCCTCTTACCTTTTGATCCATTTCCTTCATTCAAGCAAAACATTAGTTCCGGTGTTTTAAACGGCAATGATATAATTACTAATGCTCAGTTTTTTTCAGCGTCCGCTACTTATGCTGCCTCGGTTATCGATGCCAGTACTCACTCTGTATTAACTCATACCAACAACTTAACTACTGGCTCAGTTAATCAAGTGCTTAACGATGGAACTAACTTTTACGTTGCAGGCAACTTTCTTAACTATAGTGGATGCGCTAATTGTGATCATATAGCGAAGATTGACAGTACTACAAACTCTGCGATTACAACATGGTACTTAACAACACCATTCACTTCACTGGTTAATAGTGCATCGATAGATGGTGCTACGATGGTTATATCATCAAATGATTCGACCAAAAACCTTGTCTCTTTAGATATCACCAATAACACCACCGCGAGAGTTCCCCTTTTGAGCCTTATCACGACAGCTCCAAGTTCACTCGTACTCATTGGAGGTGATCTCGTAACAAGAGAAACTAGCGATATCACTCACCGATCAATTTCGGACTTGCTTCCAACGGGTGTGCTAGATACTACCAATTCAAATTTAATTAAAGCTAATGGAATGTTTGCCTTTGCTCAATCACCTTTCCTGAAATTATATTTGCCTAACGGGACACTCGATCACTCCTTGAATGTCGGCCCTATTAGTACAAGCTCCCTCGTCAGCGCCGTAGGCACTAAGGCATGTCTCTATGATTATGTTTCAATTGCTAGATGTTATGACACTACTTCCGGGTTAACACTTACCAATACTTTCACTTTTTCATCTGACTGGGGCTTCACATTATTTAAGGGAGTTGGAAACTATCTTTTCTTTTCCATGCTTCAAGCGGCTCCGAATATCAAGCTTGTGCCATAATTAATTATAAATGATTCTCTTAGTTCTGATTATAAATATGCATAAAAAAGACCATTGACTCCGGAGCTTACTCTTACTGGTATTCAACAGAGTTTCTAGTTCTTTGAACATTTTCTACGAATATTAATTTTGATGTTTCTAAGAACGCATTTATCACTACTCATACAGTTCATATGTTAGGCCTTATGATAACTCCCCACATCTTCAAGCATTTACCATTAGGCCTTAAAGATAAAGAATTCTTGATTCAATCCTTTTTACATCAAAGCCGAACTTATATCTAGAAACGCTAATTGATGTAAGTAAAGGTTGATAATGAAAAATTCGATTATTATTAGTTTTATACTTTTATGCCTAGTCGCATGTAATAAGAAAGAGAGTAAATCAAGCACCGTCGCCGCACCTACCGCACTATCTAAACTTCAGGGAACTTGGGATCTTTGCACGGCAAGTGGAGGATCAGATGGAGATTACCGCTTTACTCAAGTGATCTCAAATTCCAATGTGACTTATACCGAGTTTAGATACGCATCTCATGACGGATCATGTTCTGGTGCAATTTTTAAAGTTACGAATAGTTATGATTTTACAATTGGTACTGACATTCCAGTTGCCTGGCCTGAAGCAACTCCTATAAATGCAACATTCTCAGGCCCCACGAGAATGACTCTGCTAACTTCGGATCCCGATGCAGTGAGTGAAGTTATAAGATGTACAGCAGAAGGTTCACCAATCGTGGCATCAACTTATGATGTAGACGCAACTTCATGCACCGCCGCGTTTATTCAAGATGGCCCAATAACCGCTGGTCAAAAAGTTTATACTATTGCTTACGTTGATACTGACTTAACTCCAGATCATCTCTCTTTTGGTTCTGAAGGAGCAGCTGACGATGGAACAACTATTGCGAAGAGACATGAGTATTTGTTATCGACAGAGTTTATCAAACAATAAGTTTACACTTTTAGAAATTGAAATAATTATGCTGAGGCCTGTGGAGTCGAGCCAAAGAATTCCTTCATATATGATGTGAGTGCTGGTTTTGTTCTGAGGTATGGACTTTGTCCATGAGGATCCTTGCTTGTATGTGTTTGAGACTGGTTCGCCTCTGGTATGCCCGTTTCCCCCCCGGCCATTTGGGCCCGATCCTTTGAGGACACAAAATCAAGAGATTCTAGGCAAGAGATTTTTTGAGGGAGGGATTTCCTTTTTATGTTATAACTTCCACTATTCCTCCGGTATTCAATTTCTATTGAATTAGTAAAAGCTAGAAATTCAAGGCGGACGGTGGGTTTAAGGAGGGAGCATACGAAGCAGTATGTGACCGAAGAAAAGATACCTATCAACGATGAATATCGAAGGTTTTCCTGATTCAATTTTATGATTTCCGAATCCATTCTGTTATGATCTTCGCCCCCATCGCCGAATCCACCCCATGCTCTGACTTCAGATAATTCAACACCTCATCAAAAGTACTATGCTCCAAGTTATTTTCTAGAAATGATTTAATGGAAGGATCTTGAAGCAAGAGGGCAACGTTTTGGGCGGTGCCTGGAAGAGGTTTTACATCAGAGACAAGGTTACGGATAAACTTTGAAACTGTGATGAAATTTCCTTTCTTGGCGGAACGGGTCTTTATGAATCTAGTTAAATGTAGAGTAATAAATCCTAAAAACAAACTTAAGATTAATCATGTTTGGGAAGTGTCTGGGGGTCTGTATATTTTCCTTTCTATGTGTGGTGAACTGGTTGGTCCTCCGGTATTCAATCCTCATTGAATTAGCAAAAGTGAGAAATTCTAGAAGGTCGAAGGGTTTTCTAAGAACTACTGACCTGACCCACCCGAAGAGGGTAAAACCATTTTTCCACCCCTAGAATACTTTTTAAGGGGATTTCTACTATCCAGTTTATCGTAAGGTGACGTAGGAGTGACTTGGGTCACAGGTTTCTCATTTTTCGTTTTTGGTTCATCTTGTGAAATTTCTTCTCCGGGTTCGCGAGCTTTTACTTTTGCCTCCTCACAGTCAGCAGCCTTCTTTTCACTTGCAACAATTAGTGGTTGCAGCTTTTTGCATTTTTCTTGAAAACCAGCTTCTGAATTCGCTATTTGGGACGAAGCCTGTAAAAGAAACTTTTCGCCATCACAATCGTAACCAACCTGCGAAGCTTTATGAGCATCATTACATACATCTTCCTCGGTAATTTCCGGTTTAGGATTTTCAAAACTCACACCCGAAAATATGAAGCTTTCAATTTTTTTCTTGCGAGAAAATTCTTGTACCACTAGTGACTTAGTTTTCATTTTTTGCACATGTCCTTCCTCAAAAGAATCTTGATTCTCCTTAGGAACCCGAGAACACATTTCAGAATTGTCTAAAAGCGTTCGAGGGTTTACTCCACTGTTTCCCTCTTCGCCTTGTGCCAACTCATTAGCCGTATTTAAAAATATACCCCTCATTTTAGCAACGTTATAATACCTTACTAATTGATCCATGCATTTCTCGGCCTTTTGAGCATAAGAAATCTGAGAAATCCCAAAGAATAAACATAACGTGATTATTTTTTTCATAGACCCATTTTATCAAAAATTACAAAAAATAGACTTCATTAAAGGACAGCCTGAATAGATGGCAACACTATTAGTAAGATATCCACCTATGAACTCAATTGCAGCAAATCCTGCATTGAGAAAAAACGCTAAAAAAATATTTTTCTTATTAGTCGTTTCGTGTGAGTGATTATTACTCACACCAACATTTTCTTTAGATCGTCATGAGAAGGAACTCGACCCGTGACTTTTACGACTCCATCGACCACTAACGCAGGAGTGGACATCACAGAATAGCTCATGATCTTTTCGAGATCAGTCACTTTTTCCAGATTAAAGTTAAGCCCCAATTCTTTCGCTGCTATTTCGGTTGCTTCGGTTAATCTTTTACATTTTGAACAACCAGTTCCTAAGATTTTAATTTCCACATAACCTCCTTGTTATTTAATAAATAAATAAGCAAATGAATTAAAGAGATACCCAATGATGATGATCCCTGCAGTCACAATGCTCGTAAAAAGAACTAACAATGGCATCTTCACAACTTTCTTAAGCATGATAAGAGATGGCAGAGAAAGGGCGGTAACCGACATCATAAATGAAAGAGCGGTGCCAAGACCTACTCCTTTATTCACGAGTGCTTCCGCAATAGGTAAAGTTCCAAAAATATCGGCGTACATCGGTACTCCAAGCAAAGTGGCAACAATCACTGACCACCAATTTTTCTCACCCAAAAGATTGGTGATCATTTCCTGTGGAATCCAGTTATGAATGGCGGCACCAATTCCAACCCCAATCAGGACATAAATCCAGACACGGCTAAATACATCCTTTACCTGATCGACTGAAAATTCAATCCTCTCTTTACGAGAAAGCTGAGCGATATCTCCATCCTGAATCTTATGTGCTGTTACAAATCCTTCAACGTAGCGATCCATTTTTAGTTTGCTGATAATTATGCCACCTATGACTGCCAAGATAAGACCCGCTACGACATAGACAAGTGCAATGGTCCAGTTAAAGATACTAGCGAGAAGAATAACCGAAGCAAGATCAACAAGAGGTGACGAGATCAAAAATGAAAACGTAACGCCAACAGGAAGTCCAGCGCTGGTAAATCCAATAAATAATGGGATAGAAGAACACGAGCAAAACGGGGTGATCGTCCCTAACAAAGCACCAGCTATTTTGGCCTTAATCCCACTCATATTTCCTAGAATCTTTTTAGTTCTTTCCGGAGGAAAATAACTTTGCACATATGAGATAAGAAAAATTAAAGCCGAAAGGAGAATGAATATTTTGATCACATCATAGATAAAAAAGTGAATACTTCCACCGACACGATCTTGTACTTGAAGGCCGAGGATAGTTGTAACAAATAATCTTACTAAATCTGATAGCCAATCCATTCGAAGAAGCTGGGAATTAAGCCATTGAAAGATAATCATAATCACACCAGTCCCGATTTATAATTTAGTTTTCATCTCTTTAATAAACATCTCAACATCATCTCTTACCTTGCGATAGACAACCAGAATTTCTTCTTCAAAGGACTAAAGTCTACTCGTGCTTCTCTTGAAGTCTCATAAAAAAGTCCTGGTAATATTTTGCCAAATAATATTAAACAAAAACCTGCCAGTACCTCTTCTCTGTTTCGAGTAGGCACCATTGAAGTTTGGCCGGTCTTCTATCGTGACGCTCTCCTCTCGCCGTTTGCAGCCTTCCGCTTAGTGTCTTCTGGCCTTCGTTTTAAACTCTAGAGGTCGTTAATATACTTCTCGTGTCCTTGAAATTTACCGTTGGCCCGACTCTCGTCAGTGATAATCCTGAGATAGAATCCACTGAATTTTCACGGTCTGCGAGGTCAGTATAGCACCTTTGGTCTGTTGTATAAGCATGCCAAATAATTGATTTTGAACTTGGGTGGTTAAGCTGCCTTTAATCGTTTTGTCTTCAAACACGAGTAGAGTTTAGTCTTTATAATGAAGGTCAGAACTGTATGGGTCACGAGCAGTGTACATTCCGCAGTACATGCAAGAAACTGTGACTGGTTCAAATTTACTAAATGATCGAAATGATTCGCCTGAACGAAAAGTGCCAAAAATTTATACCGTTAGCGAGTAGAAATTCTCTTTTGTGTCAAAAAGCGATGCTGCTTTCCTCTGAAGCCCTGATTTTGACTACTGTGTTGAGAAGAGCTCCGCGTTAAACAAAAAAACAAGCCTTTAAACCTTGCCATAAGTAGTCATTTTCACTTATAACTACCCCACACTTTTTTCTTCGTGAGGATGCAGGCTCCCTGGATAAAGTGAATATTTTAATGTTTCCTGCAAAAGCCTAAAGGAGAAACTTATGGCAAAAATCGACATGGGGCGCTCGCGCTTCAAAATTCAACGCCGACTTGGTGTTGAGCTTCCAGGACTAGGTAAAGCTGGTGCCTTGGAAAGAAAACCGTATGGCCCTGGTCAACACGGTATGGCCCGTAAAAAAATGTCGGATTTCACAATCCGCCTAGTTGAAAAACAAAAAGTTATGTTCAACTACGGTCTTCGCGAAGCTCAAATGAGAAACTACGTGAAGAAATCTAAGAAGATCAAAACTATGTCATGGGTTGATGCCATGATCATTACTCTTGAATCTCGTCTTGATAACGTTGTTTTCCGTCTTAACTGGGCACCATCTACTCCAGGTGCACGTCAACTTGTTTCACACAAGCACATTAAAGTTAACGGTAAGACTGTAAACGTTCCAGGATTTATGGTTAAGCCAAATGACGTGATTGAAATCTCTGATAAAGGTGCAAAAACTGCATCGTACCTTCAGGCGAAAGTTCGTCCACGTATTTCTTCAATCCCAGCTTTCTTGACTAAAGAAGCTTCTGGAGAGAAAGAAAAAGCTAAGATGGTTGCAAAACCTCTTGCTGAAGATATCCCATTCGCTTTCGAAAAGCGTCTCGTGATCGAGTACTACTGGAAAGTTAAATAATTCCTTCAAGGCCCTCGCAAGAGGGCCTTTTTTTTGGGTTCTTTATGAACAATTTTCAAATGGAAATAGCTCTTGCAGTTTTTGAGAAGTATCTCGAAACCAAATCTCAAAAAGCTCTAATCAAATTTTGGCAACTCTACCCTAGACCAATACCAAGCTGGCACATCCACATGATGAATGACGAAAGTAGAAATACTTTTTATCAAAGCGAGATTCAATCAAGGTGCAAAAATAAAGTTGTCCTGGACCTAGGCTGTGGAACTGGTCTGCTAACTCAATACGCCCTAGAAGCTGGCGCAAAACACATCTATGGTCTGGAGCAAGACCCTATTCTTCAAAAATGCTATGAGTTCAGTTTCAAAAAAGAAATAACAGAGGGTCGTATAACCCTAATTTCAAAAAGGTCACAGGATTTGGTGACCGAAGATTTTGCAAATGGGTTGCCAGAAATTATCATTCATGAAATTTTTGGAAAATCACTTTTTGAAGAAAAAGTAATGGAAATATTTACAGATCTTTTCAAAAGAAAAGTTGTAGTGCCTTCTATGGATTTTCTGCCTCAAAAGTTTTCATTATGGGGCCGTTTGCATGGCCAGGAACTGGCATCAAATATCAAGGACCCAAAGTATTCTGAAAAGTTCTGGTACTTGGAAGATATAAGTTATTTCGGAAGTCCCATCTTAAACCCAAGCAGTCAGTCTCCGGAGTTTTTTGACGTAAGTTCTGAATTTGAAATCTTCTCAATTGATTTAAAACATTTTGAAGAAAAACTCGAAACTGAACATACCATCACAGCAAAAGCAGATGGTAATTTAATTCGTGTTTGGTTTGACCTTTACGGGGAGAACTCAACACTTTCAACCAATGCATTGATCAATAAAAAAAGCCATTGGGGAAGCCCAAAGTATATGTTGCGATTCAAAGAAGGTGAAGTAAGCCTGAAGACGACTTACGCGAATGAAAAGTTTCTAAGTTATCTCATTTGATTATGCTTCATCTTCCAAACGAGGATGATCAAACAGTTGATTATCATTCAGCTTCATTTTCAAGTACTTTCTTGCGGCCTTCATTTTATTTGAAATATAAAATTCCACAATAAATCCACCCCAATGATTTTCTTCAAACAACGTATCAAAATAAGGACCTTCAAGTTCAGTAGAAAATTTAAAAGAGAGATAAATATGATGAACATATCCAGGGGTGATATCTACCGGGATTGGTTTCAAAGCGTAGCTTTTGTTTTGCTCAATTTTATTAAGATCAAGAAACATCAAATTGATGACTTCTTTGTCGCTAAAATCAATACCCTTCAAGTTCCCCCAGTCTCTTACACCTAGTGAATGAACAAGCTCATAGTAAGCATCGGCCTTATCTTTTAAATGCACTTGTTCTATAGCTGATAGTTCAAAAGGTTTTTGCTTAAAGACTCTTGCCTCAAACCAGAAATACCTTGGAAAAAGTGTAAGTGAATGATCAGGAAAGATGCGAGAAACTTTTTGAAAGGCAGAGATAACCCCTTCCCCAAGGCCAGTATTGCTAAAAATTTCATGAACAAGCGCCTCTGGCCGTCCTTGATCAAAATCAGAAACTGCAAGGTCCTCAAATGCTTTACCCAAAACTTTAACTGGATAGTCTTTGAATATAAACTCGAGATATTTAATGAGAAGTGGATTTTTTTCTACCACGTAAACAAATCGGGCCCCGCGGGCAAGAGCTTCAATACTCCACATCCCTGTTCCAGACCCTAAATCTATAACGACCTTATCTTTCACGGAATGCTCTAGCATCTTACTATAATAGCTATTTCGGGCCGTATCATTCAGCATGGGCAGGAACCATTCAGGCATTAGTCGGCGAGAAAAGTTGTTAATGCTCTCAAACCTGAGTGCTGGATCCTTATCTTTGGAGAAAATGTCTTTTAAAAGGTTAAGGTCAAGGTTGTCATCTTCAGATTTATTCATAAGGTACTTTAACTTACGTCGAACACTAGTTGAACTTATTCCTATGACCCAGGATGTCCAGAATAATTAGGCTGGCTCAAAAACCAAGTGAACATATTCTGGTAGGATAATATCCGTATACCAAGTATCGTCAATTTCATGGGATCGTTTAATGAAAGTTGAACAAGCTTCTGTTGATTGGGAACCAGAATCATTATAGATGACTTTGCAATCAGGCTTCTCATAATCAGAATTAATTTTACCCGGTTTAAAGCCAACAATATCGACAACCGTAACCCAATGAAGATTACTTCCAGAGGCTTTAGTCAAAACCAAAACAGGACTACGAATGGCCTTTGCGCCAGTATTTGAAATAATACGCTTCTGAGTGCCATTTCCTCTTCTTACCTCGTAATAAAGAGAATTTAAGAAATCCCAACGGTTCGTTACGTAATAATATTTCCACTTACCCTTCATACATTCTGCATTATTACTAAACATGCGATTAAGACCAGATGTAAGTACATCGGGTCTTACACCGGGAGTAATGTCCCAGAAATATTTCGGAGCAATAAGTTTTGGATCAACAAATGTATTCTTGCAATAAGCATAAAATGCATTGGCGCCGGCAGTCGGCCCACAGAGACCTTCATAAGTGGTATTAGTCGGTTGTGAATAGGTAATCGTTTGGTCCTCACACTGATAGACTTTTACATCTTTGAGTATGTTTAACTTAACCCTGTTGGTACAAGAGGCAGAGGCCACAGAGCTGATTAAAGAGAGACCCAAAGCTATCAATATGAGATTTTTTTTCTTCATACGAACATTATGATCAAATACGCCTGGATAACAATCTCGCGAGTAAAATACAACCCGGGTGTCTAGAAAATTGACACTTCTTTAAGTGTAGGTAGTTTCTACTGTTCCTCCCTTATCTGAAGGATTTTGCACATATACTTTGACGATATCAAGGGGCCTTATGAAAACTACCATTTTTTTGCTTTTGACCTTTATACTGACCGGCCAGACTCTACAGGCCAAGGAATTAGTCATCATCTCAGATTTAGATGAAACTCTCCGAATGGCAAACGCCGAAAACCTGGTAAAAGCTGCAGGCAAGTTGCTTATTGGGGTTAAACCTTATGAAGGTATGCGTACTATATTTAATGAAATAAAGGCCAATAATCCTGGGGCAAAGTTCTATTACTTAAGTAACTCATACAACTTCCTGTACAACGCAGATAAATGGACGGCCAAACATGGATTTCCAAAAGGGAAAAGTTTTCAGCGTCGCTTTAAAAAAGATAAATCCGAAACCTTTAAACCTAGAAAGCTTAAAGAAATTGCCGCTGCCCATCCAGATGCAAGTTTTCTCTTGTTTGGCGATAATGTAGAACATGACCCCAAATTTTACCGGGGGCTTCTTAATGATTCTCAAATAGCGGATGCTCGCGTTTTTATCCGTGATGCTCGTTTGGTTTTTACACAAGAAGAAGATATGACTTATTTTCAAACGGAAGATCAGATTACTGACGACTTAAATATGTCAGAGGAAACAACTGCCAGTGTTAGGCATTTGGCTTTTAATAAGCTAGTTCCTAAATTTATTTTAACAAACTTAAAAAAACGCCTGATCAAGCAGTGCAAAACTGCCATTGAAAGCTGTGAGCAATCGGCAAAAAGAAGAGTGCTGGAAGTTATTGATCTTATAAAACCAAAAGAAGACTAAGATTCGTTTTGTTGACTCTGATTGATAATGTGTTCGCGAAATGCCCTTAGAGCAGTGATTGATTTTTTTGTATATTCATCTGCTTTTTTTAAGCGGTTTATTTCATCTTCCAAATCAGGATGATTTTTGACCAGAAGGCCCAAAGCTCTTGCAACAGACCCTTCCACTATTGAGAGCGAATTCGCGAGTTCGTGAATATACTTTCGATGTTCATCAAAGTTCATATTTCTCCCAAATCATCAGGCGTAAAATATAACTTTAATCATATTGTAGTAGATCGGCAAATGGCTTAATGATTTCGTAAGTTGGCAGGAAAATCCTATGACTTACTCTTCCATAAATAAGCTACCAAGAGAAAGAACAACCCCAAGCAAAGGTGAAGAATATGGTCAAAAGTTGATAGTTCCAAAAAGCCGGGGGCCATTTTCACGATCATATCTTCACTTGATCCATACCCGATCTTAAGATGCCCACGGTCCCCTACGAGAAATGCCAAAACAGAATTCATAAGAAAGAAAATCCCAGACACCAAGTTAATGACGTAGGCCCTACGTTGCGTCGTTACTCCGCTCCAGACTGAGAGTAGCCCAAAAATGGCAAGCACAAAACAATGCATAAAGCTTAGATGGAGTCCTAAAAATTGTGAATCAAACACCCCAGCGACGGCGAGAATGATCATCACGACACCAATGTCCCATGTGATCGCGAAAGTTGAGTTATAGAATGAATTCGCGAATAGAGTTGGATTATTTTGAGAGAAGCGGGTCTGTTCGTGAGGTGACTGGAAAATGCGCATATAACTCTCCTCGTTACCAACAAACTTATCACTCGAAACTTCATGTATCATCTTAAGTTTAGATGAAGTCCGAACTGACAAGTTTTGTTATTGAACAAGAAGAAGGAGTACTTACTTTCCGTGTCTTTTCTTATCAGAAATATAAATAAATGACTTTAAAAGGAAAAAAGCAATAACGAGTCCTACCAGAAGCGACCAGGTTGGTAACTTTGGCTGGTCAAGCTTCGGATGCTGAATCGGGTGAACAAATATTGAAGACTCAGACTTAAAAGTTTCTGTCTTCTTAGCAGCTGTATGTTCCATAAATACTCCTAAAAATTAGCGGTAAAGTGATTCAAGTATAACCATGACCGCATATAAGAATGCAGAAATGGGAATCATCGCAACAAATCTCATCCACTTAGTCTCTTCTTTTAAATGCATATATGACCACGCCACAATACATGCCTTACCTAATGCGAGAAACGTTAGAGAAGACCCCTTAGCAAATGTAGAAATACTCTTCATTCCAGGGATTACCAATTCCACTACCGTCAAAGCTGTTAAAACAAGAAAGACCTTGAAGTATTCTAGCTTATGGCTTTTGTGGTTATTGTGGCTTAATTCACTCACAAATATCTCCTTATTTAAGACTAACTCTTTTTATTAATTAACAGACCGGTATCAATCATCATTTGATCGATGCCTTTCTTATCGGCGGAATAATACCCACGTATTTTTCCTTCCTTATCAACCAGAACAAATTTATTTGAGTGGGCTACATCCATGACTGAATTTGCGATGGTCTTTTCCCCGAGTGGAACCTTAAAGCCTTCTACTAAAAGCTTCTTCGTATCTGGTACCGAAGCGGATAAGAAACGCCAAACAACTGGATTGGCCTTGAGTTCACGTGCTTTCTCAAAAAGAACTTTCGACGTATCAGTCTCAGGGTCAACCGTGAATGAAACGATTGCCGCTCTATCAATTACTCCACGCATACGGTGCTGAACCATTTGTACTTGCTTCAAAAGAAGTGGACAGGCAGTCTTGCAACTCGTGAATATGAAGTTCGCAATATAAACTTTTCCGTTCAATTCATTGGAACCAAAAGGACTACCATTCTCATCAGAAAATCTAAAATCAGGTACGCTACCATAAACCGGCAAATCATTAGGAAGTAAGCGGTTCATACTCTTGGTAATCGGATAAGCGAATAAAAAGCTGCACGCCAACAGCCAAAACAACTTGCTTCCAACCATCTTTTCAATGAAGTTTGACTTGCGAATATGTGCAGGACCAATAACTGCTTCCACTTTTGACCTTACTTTTGGTTATTAAGTTTTTCTAAAAGTTCATATTTCGCTGGACTCTCTTTGAGATCTCTCAAAGATTGAACATAATAGGCCAAAGCCCAAAGTTCTTGATCCGTTACAACGTCTTTCCAACCTGGCATACCAGATCCAGTCACGCCGTACATTAATCTCTGAACAATTGAAGTTACGTCAGTAATTGAGCGTAATTCATGGTGAGTGAAATCTGGTGGAATAACTTTGTAGTTCCAATCCCCTTCCTGAAGCTTCATCTCATATAAGTCAGCTGCGAACTCTTCTGGCTTAAGAGGAACCTTATTGATTTCTACGTTATATTTAGAAATATTCTCTTTGGTTTCATATGCACGGTGACAAGTAGTACATGCAGCAGTCACGTGATAAACGCTCTTCCCTTTTTCTATTGCCTGGTGGCGGTAAACATCACCAAATGGATCGGCCGGAAGTTCATACTTAGTTCCAAGAACCTTATCCGCACCTTCCCAAACTGTAGGAGCAAAAGTTTTAATGTACTGAGTAACCGCGTCTAAGCGTTCATCAGAAATATCCCAAGGTAGCATGGCCGATCCCTTAAGACCTTGTCTGATGATGCGGTAAAAGTCCTCATCATGCGGAAGCTCTCCACTAACTACGTTGGCAAATTTATAAATTCCCTGAGTAAAGTTCCTCGGTGCCGGATACATGCCCACAGAGGCAAGCCCAACTCCATCACCTTTAACACCGTGACAAGAAACACAATATTCCATGTACGTTGTCTGGCCAAGATTGAGAGTGCTGGCAGTAACAACTTTACCGCCTGCAAATGTTTTAGATTCCTTAAAATCGCCTCTATTACAACCAATTAGTAGTAGAGGTAAAAGGAAAGAAATTCTTTTCAAGTTCTTCATAGTCATCCTTAAAATCTTATAAAACAAAAAGAGTTAAAAACATAATGATCCAGATCACACCCAAAAAATGCCAAAACTTTTCGACATTAATAGTTCTCTGAAGATTGTTGGGATTACCAACCTTCAAAACAAGTTTCAGAAAAATTAAAGCGCCCAACCCAAGAACCATATGAACGGCATGAATCCATGTAAATCCATAAAGAACCGAACCGAAAATACCTGACGTTCCAACAAAAACACCGGTGTTTTTCATATGAAACCACAGATAGCTTTGGACCAATAAGAATGCTGATCCAAAAAAGAGAGTCCAATTTAAATGAAAATGAGCCTTCTCTAGATTACCCACTTTCATATGGGTTCTAACCTGGTAGGCAAACCAACTGCTGATTACAATAACAACAGTGCTGAGAAATGGAATGAGTAGTCCAACTTTAGGAATTCCTAAAGGTGGCCAATAAGTGGCAGAGGTACGATAAACCGCATACCCCATAAAAAGAGTTGCAAAGAGCATCGTCCCCGAAAGGAGGACGACCATCGTAGCTAGATTATTTTGCAAATCTGTTTTTCTCACTCTTAGCCTTCAACCAATTCTTCAGTCTGATATTGAAAATCGCGACCATTTTTAAGATTCGGGTTACCAAATTCGTGTGGTCCACATTTTACAACAGGGATCACATCATAGTTATGGTGAACAGGTGGAGAAGGTATTGTCCACTCAAGTGTACCTACTTCCCATGGATTACTAGGAGCTTTAGGTCCTTTTTTAAGTGACCAAAGAAAATTGATCACGAAAAGAACTTGAAAGGCACCCATAACGATGGCGGAAGTCGTAATAAATTCATTGATTGGAATCAAGCGCTTAAGTGAGTCGTAAACAAATGGGTTATAGATACGACGGTGCATACCACCGTAACCGATCATAAGCATTCCGAAGAAAATTCCATTCAGAGGAATCATTGTTCCCCAAAAGTGAATTTTCGCCATCGTTTCGTTCATCATTCTTCCGAACATTTTAGGGAACCAGAAATAAATCCCGGCAAACCCACCCAAAAGTACTGACGCTGCCATTGTGTAATGGAAGTGACCAACAACGAAGTATGTATCATGAAGGTAAAGATCGGTTGTAACTGTACCTAAGTGAAGACCAGTTAAACCACCTAGACCAAAAACGAATACCACACCAAGCGAGAACAACATTGGAGAATCAAAACGTATTGATCCTTTCCAGATTGTACCAAGCCAGTTTGCAAAGAAAATGGCAGAAGGAATTGAGATCGTCATAGTCAAAGTCATAAACGATTGAGTCAGAAGTGGACTCATTTGTGTTGTGAACATATGGTGACCATAAACGAGAGTCGACAAAATAGTAACAGCAGTCATTGAAAGCGCAGTTGCTTTAGCACCGAATGCTGGCTTACGAGAAAAGAAAGAAAGAAGATCTGAAACAATTCCCCACGCAGGAAGAATCAAAATATAAACTTCCGGGTGACCGAAAATCCAAAATACGTGTTGGAATAGAACAGGATCTCCCGAGCCTGAAGTCGCAGAAGCTCCGGCCAAGAAGAAAGTAGTTCCCATTAAACGATCCATCATAAGAAGGATTACGCCAGCACCTAGAACTGGAACAAAAATCGCATTTAGGATAGCTGTAAGCCAAAGGCCCCAAACAGTAAGAGGCATGTCAAAATAACCCATTCCTGGAGCACGAAGAGTAATTACAGTTGTTACGTAATTGACTGCACCCATAGTGGAAGAAGCCCCAAAAAGAAAAATCGCTAGACACCAAAGTGTCTGTCCGGCACCGGGACTGCCGATCAGCGTGGAAAGAGTTGGATAAGACGTCCATCCTCCCGAAGCTGCACCAAGTGGTAAGAAAAGTGAAACAAGAAGAACAACCCCTGACAAAAATGCAAACCAGAATGAAAGCATGTTTAACATTGGGAAAGCCATATCGCGCGCGCCAATCATTAAAGGAATACAATAGTTACCAAAGGCACCAATAAGAATTGGAGTAATGGCATAAAAAATCATAATCGTTCCATGCATTGTAAAAAGCGTGGCATATGCATCTGGAGGAACAACCCCTGCGGAATCAGAAAAAAGCATCGTCCCTATCACCGGAAATGGAACGCCTGGATATGCCAGAGTCCATCGGATCAAGAGGGCCATCATGCCGCCCAAACCTAAAAAGAATATTCCGTACCACAAGAATTGCTTAGCAATAACTTTGTGGTCAAAAGATATAATGTACTTGCTCCAGAAGGTCGTAGGTTCTGGATGGATTTCGTTAAAACCGCCGCTCATTTTATTTCTCCCACTTCCATCCCCACGATAAATTTTTATCGGCAGGATCATTTGTATTTAATGCAATTTTTTCGCTCGTTGCAATCCAACGATTAAAATCTTCTTCAGTATAAACAGTTAATTGTGCTTTCATGAGATAGTGGTTTGTTCCACACATTTCAGCACAAGCAATATCATAGACACCAGGAACATTCACATCCCACCAAACTCTCGTAATTCTTCCAGGAATTGTGTCCACTTTTAAACGAACGTTTGGAACAAAAAATGAGTGAATAACATCTTTAGATGTGAGGTGAAAAAGAATCTTCGTGTTAACAGGAACACGTAAATCATTGTTGGTAACAACATCATCGGCAGTAGCAAATTCCCCATCAGGACCAGCGTAACGGAAAGTCCACATCCACTGCTGGGCCATAACTTCTACTCTTAGAACTTTTTCTGTCTTAGGATCAGGCCACTTCCAAAAAACATTAAGGAGATCATTATTCGCAAAACGAGTGATGTTCAAATCCACAGTAAGGAAAACTGCAGCACCGATAAAAGCCGTGATTAAAAGATGCTTCTTCTTATTTCCATAAGTGTAATAAGGAACCTTATGACGCTTCTTACTATAAAGATAAGAAAAACCAAATAGTCCGATACAAACCAAAATGAAGTAGAAAATACATAAAACTGTGGTGTAGTTCCACAGCTCATCAATCAAATGACCATGTGTGGAAATGTCCAAAGGTGGCTTGGAAAGTTCCCACCAGCTGGTCGACACACTTAGGTTTAAAAAGCCCATAACATTCCCTTGAATAAGTTCTTAACTTTATGAATTACTTAACTATTTTATCTAATCTCAATAATATTTCTATTTAAAAACAATCAAACCTATAAAAAGACAAGGCAGATAAATAAGCGACGCGTAAAAATAGCGGCGTGCCCATTGTAACGAATCCTGTGATTCTTCTTTCTTTTGATACCCCAAAAGAGAAAAAACGAAGAAAGCCCCACCTAAAAGAAAAATGAGATTTCTATAATTACTATTCGCTGCCCCCATGTAGTAAGGGATCAGGGATGTTAAAAACAAAATAAAGGTATAAATAGCAATTTTGTGAATCGTGTTTCGAAAACCTATTTGAGTAGGAAAGATCTTGAAATCGGCTTTGTTGTAATCTCGAGCATGATACATGGAGATCGACAGGAAATGAGGTAACTGCCAAATGAAAAGAATGGCAAATAACACAACTCCCAAATCTCCAATAGAATTAGTAACAGAAGTCCAGCCCATGAGAGGCGGAATGGCACCGGGAATCGCGCCAGCAAACAAGGCCCATGAAGTTTTTTTCTTCATTGGTGTGTAGAGAAAAACATAAGTAACAGTAGCAATTAATCCAAGCGTAGCGGTTAAAGGATTACTCACAAAAAATATAGTACAGAGACATACAATAATAAGCGTCAAGCCTAACGCCAGGGCAACACCTGGATTTAGGCGGCCCGAAGGTAAAGGACGATTTTTTGTTCTCTCCATTAGCCCATCAATATCTTTTTCCATCCAGCAATTAATTACACAGGCACCACCAACTAATCCTGAGGTCGCTGCAACGGAAATTAATGCTTTCCAAAAACCAATTTCTCCCGGAGCTAAAAACATTCCTAGAGCACTGGTGAAAATCACAAGGGATGACAAACGTGGTTTTGTTAAAGAAAAAAGATCAAAAATCATGGTGATTTTCTTATCAGGAATAGCAATTGGTGAAACAAAACGGGTTGTCATATTTTTAAACTCTTTGCTGTGTGGAGTTAGCTTACAATAGTTGAATGGATTTTCAAACCTTAAAGAGGTGATAAATCATGAGATAAATTATGACTCCCGTCACTGAAACGTACAACCAGATAGGAAAAGTAATGCGGGCGATTTTTTTATGCTTTTCAAAGTTTCCACGAAGGGCAAAATAGAAAGTCATACCAATCATTGGGACCATGACTACTGCCAAAATGATATGTGGAATAAGAATAATTAAATAAAGAGTTTTGATCCATCCCAGATCAGGGAATTTGGTTGATCCGTGATAGTAATGAAAGGTCAAATAGCCCAAAAGAAAAACTGAGGAGAAAATCAGTGCCAAAAACATGCACTTCTTATGGCTTTTCTCGTCTCTTGGATTCTTTTTTATAAAATAATAGCCAAGAATAAGGCAAATTGTAGAAAACAAATTAAACGTGGCGTTTATAGAGGGAAGATCAGTCGTATTCATTAATTCTTAGGATCGTATTTTTTGGCGGCCCTAAACAAAATATAAAAAGGAATATAAATAAGGGCTATAAATATGCCCAATATGATTATGGTATAAGGAGGCTTATTGGCCGCCTCACCAACTGCCGTGTTGCAATTCGGGCATGCCCAAACTGCAAGCGGAGAAAGGAATAAGATCGCTGTTAATACTTTGTTCATAGTAAATAGATGAACGTGAACACAAGAATCCAGACCAAATCTACAAAGTGCCAGAAAAGTCCGAGAATCTCAAGACGGTTGTAATCCCCACCATCGTAATCCCCGCGAAGAGCAAAACGATACTCGCAGCAAAGATAAATCACGCCAGTTAAAACGTGTAATCCGTGAAATCCGGTGACAATATAGAAAGTGGAGGCAAACAGATTATTTCCGTGTGCAAAACTGCTTAAAGTAATCCCTTGATGAATCAAATGATTGTACTCATAAACTTGAATTCCAAGGAAGATAACTCCCCCTGCAATAGTTGCCAAAAGCCAGCTAAGCATTCCCTTGCGGTCCTTACCTTTACAGGCATCAATCGACATAACCATAGAAACGGAACTACAAACAAGAATAAATGTCGCAAAACCGGAAAGGTTAATCCCTAAATAATCGGCCGGGTGTGGCCATGCCGTAGTAGATCGCAAAACCGCGTAAGCGAGTAAAAAACCCGAAAATGACATGGCATCCGTTACTAGAAAAATCCACATGGCAAGTTTGCCAATTGAGGCTTTTCCGAACTGAGCGTCATTTCTGACTTCTTGAACTTGATGACCATGGTGTGCATGTGCGGACATAATTCGGACTCCAACAACATTTTTAAGTTTAACTATTTCCAATTATTCTACACCGAAGCTTTGAGATTTCGCAACCATGCTAATACGCATTAATTAATTCTTTTAATTATTTTGTGAGTACCAATAATTTTGATGAGACCCATTCCACGATTTCGGAATCCTTAATGTCTTTAATTGATTTGGCCGAAGTGAAAGTTTCTGCTGCACTGAATTGAGCCAGTTCTTTTTCGTTCTTGCGAACAAAACTTTCTATATTCAAGACCCAGAAACCTTGTTTATCCGAGGCCAGAGCAACTTTTGTTAAAATTAGTTCCTCATTAGTTTTGGAGATAGCGAGAATGTCTTTAAGGTCATGAAAAGGTCTAAATGTGGCGCAAAGCTTAATGGCCAGCTCCTCATTTATTTTTTGAATAATAACTTTGTCTGGATTGAAGTCGTTCAAGATTTTATGCTTAAGTACTTTTGGGACATCTTTACCCTCGACTTCCACATGGTGGTGCCTTGTAAAAGTGCAGCTTTTTTGAGCGAACGCTGAAAAAGAAAAAAACAAGACAAATAAACATAAAATTCTAAGCATAAATTAAAAGGGCCAGATGACCGGCCCCCTCTCGTTGTTAATTAATATTAATAGCGATTTCCACCACGATCTCCGGTTCCATTTCGAGAAACGGCACCACCCCGGCTAAAGCCTCCACGCTCACCGCCCGAACCACCTGGAGGGCGAGCTCCACCGGTAGGCTTTTCAGGGCGAGGGTTGGCCTCCGTCACCTTAAGTGCACGACCACCAATATCTTTTCCATTAAGCTTCTCAATTGCCTGAGTCCCTTGATCATCTGTTGCCATTTCTACGAAAGCAAAACCTTTTGATCGGCCTGTTTCCTGATCCATAACAATTTTAACATTAACAACTTCACCAACCGCTTTAAAAACTTCTTCCAGTTCAGGCGCCTTGAGTGAATAAGATAAATTACCTACATATAATCTTTTGCCCATAAAAACCGCCCTCCTATGACGGACGGAACCACGAAAGTCCCTTTGAAGTTAAATTATATAGGGGGAAGAACGTGATTCCTAGGGGCAAATTCTTGTCCTTCCTTAGTATTTATGAGATATAGCACACCGTATAAGGCCACAAAGGAACACTATATGACGCAAAAAACTATGATCGTAGGCAAAGACGCACCTCTTGAAGAAACCATCGTAAGCTTAAAAAAGAAGCTGCTTGATTGGGGATTTGATGTAGAAGAAGCATCTTGGTTAAACCCGGTTCCTAACGTCTGGTCTGTTCATATTCGCGACCGTTTTTGTCCTTATTTGTTTACCAACGGAAAAGGCTTAACTAAAGATGCAGCTCTGGCTTCGGCACTCGGTGAATTTTTTGAACGCTTAAACTGCAATTATTTTTTCGCCGATTTTCATCTTGGGGAAACGATTGCAAATTCTGAATTTGTTCATTATCCAAACGAAAAATGGTTTGCCTTCAAAGAAGACAAAATGCCTGAAGGACTCATGACTGAAGAACTTTGGGATTGGTACGATCCGGCCCGTGAACTTATTCCTTCACAACTTGTTGATACAAATTCAGGGAATGCAGAACGCGGTATTTGTGCACTTCCTTATACCAACGTGATCACAAACAAAACTTGCTTTATTCCTATGAACATAATTGGAAATTTATATGTTTCTAATGGAATGTCTGCAGGAAATACAATGACTGAGGCCAGAGTTCAGGCCCTATCAGAAATTTTTGAACGGTCAGTAAAAAATCAAATTTTAGCTGAAGGAATATCTCTGCCTGTGATTCCTCAGGAAGTGCTTAATCGTTATCCTAAAGTGGTTGAGGCAATCGCCGAACTTGAGGCCAATGGTTATCCCATTATTTGTAAAGATGCTTCTCTAGGTGGAAAATTTCCTGTGATAAATGTAACACTTTTAAACCCAATTGAAGGAACAGCTTTTGCTTCATTTGGGGCCCATCCAAAATTTCAAGTGGCACTAGAGCGTACATTGACAGAGCTACTTCAGGGTCGTCGCCTAGATCAACTCAATGTCTTTTCACCGCCAAGTTTCGAACTTGAAGACGTGAAAGATAATTTGAATCTTGAAGCACACTTTATTGATTCTAACGGTCTTATTCACTGGAACTTTTTTAAAGAAACTGCTGACCATGAGTTTAGTGACTGGAATTTCGGGGATAAAACGACTCTAGGCGAGTACAACGCATTGATTGAAATTTTCAAGCAGATTGAAAAAGATGTCTTTGTTATGGATTTCGAACATCTTGGAGTTTATGGATGCAGAATCCATGTCCCGGCAATGTCTGAAATTTATCAACCCGAAGACCTTGCGTGGGATAATAATAATGCCGCATACGACGTCCGAGCTCAAATATTGGGAGCTCATGAATTATCTTCTGAGGAACTAGTAGAGCTTTACAATAAGCTGGAAGATAAGGGCTTTGACGACATGCTTTTAGTTGCTCATGCCATCGGTGTTATCCCGGATGCAGGGACTTATTGGGCAGAACTAAGAATGGGTGAATTCAAAGCAATGGTGGCCTTTGCTGCTAAGGACTTTGAACTTGCTAAGGCGGGGGCGGAATGGTGTCTTCACTTTGCTCCGCTAAAGCAAGATCGAAAACTATTTTATCTTTGTCTCAATACCCTCCTACAAATTGAAATGGACGATACACTTAACGAAAAAGACTTCTTTCCAACCGTAGAGCGCATGTACGGCAAGGAGCTGGTAGAGAAATCTCAAAATGTTATTAATGGTTTCGAAAAATTTGTTGGGCTTCATGAGTCTGATTTAAATCTGAAAGGATTTGAGATGCACCAAAAACTGATTATCAGTTATGAAAAGCTGCAGAAGGCGAAAAAGCTTTGGATGGAGAAGAAATAATTAAAACGGATCTTTTTTTTAATCCTAACTTTAAATCCGATGTTGATTGGATGGATAAATTCAAGATCCGAATTGGCTCGGTACTTCCATCAAATAAAGAGCAGCTTTCCCATAGCATCCGAGACTTATCTGCTGAATCAATCAGGCATAGGTTCCTAGGTAGTAAAAAAGAGTTTTCAGCTCTTGAGCTCGATTACTTTACCCATCTTGATGGATGGAATCATTACGCCATCGGCATTGAGGAGCGCGAACACCCCTATCGTGGTATCGCTGCAGCACGAATGGTAAGGTCGTCTTCTGACCCTACTGAAGCAGAAATCGCAATTACCATTATTGATCAGTATCAGAGGATTGGTTTGGGAACACTGCTCATGAAATTAATTATTTTAGCGGCTTCAGAAAGAAAAATTGAACGTTTTACTTTCACATTCATGCCTCAGAATGAAGCTATCATTAAACTCATCAAAAAAATTGGTCCCATCCACAAAAGTTCAGCCGAGATGGATTATGTTCGGTTTTATATGGGATTAAAAGAGATAGATCTGAAAAAAATCAAATCTCAATTGGAGCTTCACCTTCCATCGATTGGTACTTTTCATTCAAGAATTTAAAGTAAACAGATTTCTTGGATTTGATTGTTTTAATATATGCATGGATTAGCGCTGGCTCATCAATCATCAGGAATCCGAGTGTATCTCTAATGTCTTCCCATTTTTTACCAACATACGTTCTAAGGGACTTTGCAATTTTATTGAAGTGCCTTTCTTTGGAGCATTCGAGGTTCATGTCATCGCAACGAGATTTAAAATTAACAAGAATGTCCTCAAGTTTGACCGAATTAATTGCTTCCAGTTCTTCTCTCGTGAAACTCATTCCCATTTGAGAAAGGGTTGATCCAATTTTCGTTCCGGCCGGAATGACTCCATCGAAACCTTTGGCCCCCATTATCTTGCCTGGAATTAAAAACTTCCGAGATAAAACATCTTCATCTGCCTTATTCATTTCTGAGTACCAAAAAAGGATGATGGCGGAATCAGTCTGATAAACCAGTCGGTTATGATTTCTAAGCGGTATAAGCCATCCTGAGCTTCTGCGTGACTTCATGTCGATCACATCTTGTTCACCATCTACGTCCATTTCATATTCAGAACGTTGATTGTATTTTCCGGCAACAGCAGGAATACCTATATATCCGATTCTCTCTGAGCCCTTCCATACCAGATGTTGAGATTCCTGAGGAAGTTTTTCTTGCAGTAAATGAAGTTTTCCTTTAAGTGCTAAACGGTACAACTCATGATGGGAGGGATCTTCAAGATCTAATGTGAATTGAGTGGTAAGCCTCTTGCCATTGAAAAAGTGCATCTTTGCGCTAGCAACTGCAAAACCTGTTTGCAGTTTTCTTTTATTCAAATTCTCTTCACCAATTGACAGCTGGATTTTTGTATCCGAAATCTTTTTTACAACGACACTAAAAAGATTTTGAATCGTCACACCAACACTAAGAATATTAACAAACATAAACTTGGCCCCAGCATAAACCGTAACCCCACCATAACGCTGAAATGAACCTCTATCACCGTTTGACCAGCTTCTGATCTCTTCCATATCATCTGGAAGTCTTGGACTCGGAGTTTTCTCATCTTTTGTTTTTTTCTGGCGAATCATGACCTGACGGGCACCTTTATACGGAATGAGTCCTACCGAAACAAAGTTAGATGCCAAACTCGCACCAATACCTAGACCAACTTCCCAGCGCTTCCGTTTAACTTCCGTCCAACCTAATTCTGATTTTTGCTCTTCAAATGAAAAGTGATTTCTTTGAACAGGTCTTATGTAGTTTGATATCGAGGTTTTGTATGCGAAATGTCCCAAAGGACCAAAACTCATGCTGGCATTTGGATCCCTTGAAATGAGGTTTAAATTCCCATCAAGATCAACGTATAGTGGGACGTTAAATGGGTTACTTTGAGTATTTTGGGTCTCAATAAATTCAAGATCTCGGGATAAATCCTGAGCGAGGGCAACCTGGCCAATCAATAAGAGAAGAGTCCAAATAAGCTTTAACATATCTGTAGATTATGCAGAAAAAAGGGCCATTTCTACATGGGTCCTGAACTTATCACAGAGAGGTGACCAAGAAGTGGTCACCCATCCGAATTTCATCTTCAAAAATCCAAAGACTTAGCTGTTTTAAGCTTTATCTAAGGCCTAATAAATCAGTTGAGATTGAGAACGAATTTATTTATGTTTTAGTACTTTCTTTTACAGAAACGACAATAATAGATCCTCTCGAGGGGGATCAATTTAATCGTCGCCCTCTAGAACATAAAAACTTTCATAATTTTCTAAGCTGATTTATTTCTCATCTTAAACATGATTACTATGCCATCACAGTTATGTTTGCGATTATTACTTTCGCTACATCCTCTCTGCTTTTTTTCTGGTATGAAAAAACAAGTAAACGGATGGAAACAGAATAAGCGTGAGCACGGTTGAAAATAAAATCCCACCGATAACGACAGACGCTAAAGGCCTTTGAACCTCTGATCCCAGACCGGTGTTTAAGGCCATAGGGATAAATCCAATTGAAGCTACTAAAGCAGTCATTATAACTGGTCGCAACCGGCTTAAAGTCCCTTCAATGACAATTTCTCTGAGTGTTTTACCAGTATTTTTCTCTCGCAGTTGATTGAATACTGTTAAAAGAACAATTCCATTCAGTAATGCAATTCCGATTAAAGCGATAAATCCCACGGCAGCAGAAAGACTAAGATGTATGTCTCTAAAAAAGAGCGCAAACACACCTCCAAATGCTGCAAACGGCACGCAAAGGAATATAATGGAAGCATCCTTAAAAGATGCAAACTCTCTCCAGAGAATAAATATAATCAAAGCGAGTGTTAATGGAATAATGATAAGAAGACGTTTTTTAGCCCGCTCCAAATTATTAAACTGACCGCCCAATTGCAGCTGATGATTAGCATTTACAGGATTCGAAGTTACTATTTTCTTTAGATCATTTACAAAACTCATTGTGTCACGGTTAGCAATATTCAGCGAAAGTGCCGCATACCTTTGCCCCCAAGAGCGCGCAATAGTGGTTACTTGTTCGTTGATTTTAATAAATGCAATTTGATCCAACCGAACTGATCCACCGTCCGGGAGGGCAACAGGAAGTTTTTTAATTTCATCAATGTCGTCTCTTAAATCTTCTGAAAGATGGACCATAATTGGAAATTTTCTCGTCCCCTGAATCCACTGTCCAACTTTCACTCCTTGCATAAAACTCACAATCGTTTGATTGAAATCTGCGAGTGAGATATTAAGCTTCGATAGCTCATTGAAATTTGGTTTTATATCTATCACCCTACTCTTCCTAAGGGCAGTTAATGGATCCATTTCTGCGCCTTCGAGGCCTTCAACCTTTTGCACCTTTTGTGTAAAGTCATCAATGACTTCGACCATGTATGATA
>JBILYY010000022.1:0-30686 GCA_044377495.1 Bacteriovoracaceae bacterium
AGAAAACGACATGGCGTAAAAATGTTGTGCCTTTTGTTGAATCTCTCACGAAAGATAATTTAGTAGATAGAGCGATTACCCGCGACTTGGACTGGGGAATCGATGTGCCTTTGACCGAGGCTAAAGGTAAAAAAATCTACGTTTGGTTTGATGCTCCTATTGGTTATGTTTCAAACACAAAACAATTCTTAAAAGAATCGGGATCAAAAGAAGATTACATTAAGGACTGGTGGGGCTCTAAAGATGTCACCATTGTTAATTTTATTGGAAAAGATAATATTATTTTTCACGCAATTATCTTTCCTGTTATGAGTATGGGGACAGGATTTGTTAATCCCGTAACGGATCTTCCTGCAAATCAATACGTAAACCTCGAGGGGAAACAGTTCTCAAAATCAAAAGGTTGGTACGTTGATGCAGATGAGGCCATTACTCAGTTTGGTTCAGATGCTCTGAGATTTTACCTTACCTCACTTATACCTGAGACAGCGGATTCAAGCTTTACCTGGAAGGCAATGGAGCTCAAAGTTAATTCCGAGTTAGCGAACAATATTGGAAATTTTGTCAATCGCGCTATGAAATTCTCTGCCAAAAACTGGCCAGAAGGAATGAAGGCAAATAAATTTGATCCATTTTTTACTTCTCATGCAGCAGAAGTTGAAACATTTATAAAAGAATTTCATGAGCTTTTAGATTCATATCAAATCAAAAAAGGACAAGATCACATAATGGGCTTAGGCTCGAAAGTGAATCTCTTCATAACTGAGAGAGCGCCATGGACTGAATTTAAGGCCGATCCTGAAAAAGCAGCTGAGACGATTGCCATTTCAACAGCGTATGTTTTGGTGATCGGGACTTTCTTTGCTCCGTACCTTCCACAACTTTCAAAATCAATCCTGTCTTATTTTGGGCTTACTTCAGAGAGTGAAGTCGTGAAACAGGTCTATCAAGGCGATATGAAGGCACTGAAAGGCTTCTTTTCGAACGATTTTAAACTCTGTGTTGATCCCCAGGGACTAGTACCTAAGATTGACCCGAAAGTTATTGAAGAGTTGGATTTGAAATTGAAAGAAAAAGCGAATGCTTAATTAATTCGTATAACGTGGATCAAGCTTGATCCGAAATGTTTCATCTCTTACTTTGGTGGGATCAAATATCGTTTGGTCCCATGACTCAAGAACTTTACCTGTCTGCGAATCAACAAGTGCTCTAAATGAAGATTCCATGTCTTTTTGATTGATCAAAGTAATGACCACTGATTCAACTAATAACGGATTTTCATCCCGCATCCAGACCAGAGAATTTTCTTTTTGGATTTTAATTTCTTTTAGACTATTTCCACCCTGAGCTTTGAGCGATGTCTCAAGACGTTTTTCCCACTCAGGGGAGGGTTTATTTATATAACTAGCACTTGCAGGAGTTCGTTCCGTTGGTTTTCTGTTTTGATCGATGACTGCTCTGTTGGGGTTTTCTGTCACAGTGACCAACGTCCCATGTGACTCTTTGTCTTGACCAGCGCTCTTAGGATCTTCTTTATTCACAAAGAAAAAAATCCCCAAACCTGCCAGTATGAATATTCCAAAAAGTTTTTTCTTAGTCATTTACTTCAAACTCAAAGTTAATAACTTTATAAGGTTTTGCCCCATTATATTCAGAATCAATGTAGTCATCATTGGTGGCATCGGCAGCATTTGAAAAACAATCCGAGCAGTTACTGAATTTTGCTCTCATACGACATCTGAATTTTGTTCCAGGTGGAATCCATTTATTAATTTCAAATATGATGGCATTCCCTATACCGAAAGTATGATCTGGATTTCCATTTCTCATGGTTTCCATATAAGACTTTTGTGCATCTATTCGTGAAAAGAACGCTTGGTTAGCACCAGGAAGAACTCTAGCTAAGCATTCATGTGGATTAAAAGTGAAGTCATCTGTTTGAGCAGTTCCACCAAACCCAAGGCAATCTTTATCTAGGAGTGATAATCCTTGTTTCTTTCTAAATTCATTTTGAGAAACCCATCTGGTCACATCACCATCTTCCATTTCAACCAGACACACTGGAGCAGCGGCGCCGCTTAGAGGGTTAGTAGACGCTGCCGTAAACAGCCCCCCCGTTTTCACATGTCGTTTGTAGCTCGTCATGGTAGCGGTGCAAGTTCCAGCGTCTTCACCACCTTGAGCAACTGTTGTGACATCATCAACAACACAAGGTTTGAAGTTACCATTTAGGCCGGTCGTATCCGTGATATTTACGTGATCCCAATCCGTGGCGAGGAGGTGGACACCGGCCATCGCACTATTTGAAGCGTTTTGAAGGTTAGGAATAATTGCAACGATTTCTCCCGGAGAAATACGTATGTTAGCATTGTTATATTCAAGGCCCGCAATCCCTGTCGAAGGATTCATAGGGAAACCTTTAAAAAGTAAATTTTGAAGGATGCCGGACATGTTGGCCTGGTCATCAATAATATAATAAGTCGCTATATCAGTTTCAGCATTTGGTACGGCCATACTTAGAAGTTGTTTTGATACAAGAACTGATTTTCTTCGGTTGTTTTCATGAATCGCAGTTGGGGCTACAGGACTGGAAGTTGTTATTGCTCCTGTCGAAGTATGTTGGGTAGTGGCCAGCTTTGTACTCGAGCCGTTATTGTTGTATGTTTTGAAAAGTAAAAGACCATAATCATCTAAAAGTTTTTCTGATTCATCTTGAGAGAAGGTAGGGCATAAACCACTTGCAGGCGAAATATATTTAAAAATATTTTTTGCCATGATCTGGGAGAATTTTCTATAAGTAGGAGGATTAATGACATGCGACCACAGATAAGATGCGTTCTCGTCTAGGTTATTAAATCGATGTGTAGTCGTAGGCGCATAATTAGCCGTGTTCCAAAAAGTATCTATACCAACAGATTTTAAATCACCCATCTCGGCGAATGTTTCTGCTAAAAGCATCATGACATATGAAGTGGAATTATCATGGTTAGTACCGCATTCAGTCTGAAGACTTTTTGTCAGTGCAACGAGGTAGTGACTTATAATCTGACCCGCATAGTGAATGTCTTCAAACGGGACATTCGGATCGTTTGGATCATATAAGAGATATTGAGGATAAGAGAGACGACCTTCAGAAGTTGTATCGATTCCACTAATATGAAGACTATCATTTTCGCTCATAGGGCGAGATGCCTTCATCGATTTTCCTAGACCCCATTCTGCAAAATGAGTTCGCTCGGTCATAACAAAACTATAGTAATCCGCAATACCCTCACCTAAAGAACCGGCCTCACCGTAACCACCACCACCGAGATTCGATCTTAATGAATGGTAAGTGGAAGGAAGAGTACCCGCAAGATTCCCTGGAACACCATTACGAAAATTCATCATGACAGCAATAAGTGCATGACCTAATTCATGGTAAATAACAGATGGATCTTGCACCATGAAAAATGTTTTATGTTCAGACCATTTCCCAAAACAAAGTTCTGGACTGGCGGGACTGAAGCTGGCATTTAATTCCAGATTACAAAGAGCATAGGTATTTAAAAAACTATTTCTAAAATAATTATCATTGGAGGGAGTAATGGCCTGAAACCATGAAAGCCCCGTCTTCGGCAAGTAACTAGGAGTTGCTTTTGTTTTTGCTGAAAAAGAAGGATTGCTGTGTAGAGTGTCGTAGGTGAATTTGAGTTTCGAAAAGAAAGTATCTACACCATGTTGAACATGATAGTGGCCGTTTACCTGGTAAAATTCTGAAGAGTTTGCAGGAAATATCCATGTGCCGTCAGATTTTTTCGGAAGCAGTTGCTGCCCGGGAGTTTTCGAAGAATAGGTTTGTAAACAATCCGAAAGTGTATTTACAAGTAAAAATTTGCAATCACTTTTGAGTAGTGTTTTATCAGTAATGAGTACAGGTTCGCTGTTATCAACAAAGTCCCTCATATTTACATCTGGCCCATACCCTGGACCCGCTAAAACGGATGGACTTTCAGGATAAATATATGCCTTGTTAACGTAATCACCGCCGTAAATACTGCCTGCACGCTGACCACTAGATGTTATTTCGGTTGGATTACAAGAGGCGAGGGTCAAAATAGAAAATAAGAGAGTCACCTTTTGTAAGGCAACAGTTGTCTTGAAATAATTTGTCATCCACTGACGTACTACTATCATAAGAACCTTATCGGTTGAGACTAGAGGATCTCAACCGAGTATGCTTGTCGACTAATATCCAACCGTTCCGCTAGCACCGTTGGCCATTGGATTGTTGGATTGTCCAGGATTCATCCAGTTTTTGGTGTTGTATGGGCCTGAGTTGTTGTTGCTGTTACAAAGGGTTGGCATACCGTTAGATTGTGATTCGCTAGTATTTAGAGCCCCGGATTTTTTGGCGGCTTTGTAGGCCGACAAGATTTGAGCTTCGAGTTTTGTGCATACTGCTTTTGCAGTCGTGGTACAGGTAACTTTGAAAGTAAAAGTGTACCCCGATGGTGGTGTTGTTGTTACTCCACCGACTGTAGTTGCTGTGGTTCCCGGTATAGGGACTGAGGAAGATGGCGTTTCTTTTAATTTACATGTTTTACTATCCTTCACGTTCATACTTGTAGCCTCATCTATCGCATTATCTATATCGATTTTTAAAGGAGTAGCATCTGTTGCTTTAGAACTAATAATGATAGATGTCACTGGACTGGTTACCTCGCCAGATTCACAAAACCCTTCAGTTTTTCCACCTGAAATGGCATCGCAAGACCCAACCAATTCCTTAGAAGAACTTGTCTTAAATGCAGTCTGAAATTCAATATTTTGTTTTTCAGACGCGCAAACATCGGAAGCACTTTCCAGATCCCCTGGCAGCCCTTCACATCGAGCAGTCATCTCTTGAAGCATATTATTGATTTCACCATTACTCATACGTCCAGCTTGAGCAGATGCTTTCATAGAAGAATTTGCCAAGCTGGTTAAATCTTGCTTACAGGCACCATTTGGATTGTCACTGAAAACACTAGAATAGGCTCCGCATAGTTCTCCGTTCTTTTCCCCTAAAGCCCCTTGCAGCTTCTGATCAGCATTTGCCTTAGCCATTGCGTCTGCTTGGTTCTTTTCAAGTAGAGTCTTGTACGAGTCATAAGCAGCTAAACAATCTGCTGCAAGTCTTTTTGATTCTTTTTCAGCAGTTTTATAATTAGTTGTTGTGTCTGCAATATGTTTTTGTAATGGACCGCCTTCACCCATAATGTCCTCTTGCTGCTTTTTCACTTCTTCTTGTAACTTAGCAAGATTACCTTTAACCATTTTTAAATAGGCGACTGGATCTTTAAGATCTAACTTGTCACCTGCATCTCCAGGAGAATATGGTGCTTTTGACATATATTGTTCTGGACCTGAAAGGTCGCGGTCAGGTAGTGGAGCAGTGAAACCTTTTGAAAACATTCCTCTTAAAACTTCTGCTTCTTTCATGTATTTCGCCATACCGGTATCGAACATACCAAGCATTTGCTTACCAGTTGACTCTACGTTTTTGTTGTAGTTCTCTCTACGTTTACTTCGGTCAGCTTTAATGTCGGTCACGAACTTCTGAGCTTTCTCTGTACATTTTTTCATATTGCTTGAGCATGAGAAAGCCGCTTTTGTACAAAAACCTGGGCTGCTCATATTAAGCTTAGCAGGAGTACAAGATCCTGTAGCAGAACTACTTGCAACGGCACCATCACCATTACAATCAATCATTTTTTTAGTGATTTCGTTTTTGATATCTTTAGAGTGCTGATTAGCAGCTTTCTGGAAATCTTTTTTTAGCGCCCAAAGTTTTTTAACGGCCTCTTTCCCAGATAATTTGTTGTTGAGTTTGTTTACTTGGAATTGCGATTCACAGTTATTAATAATGTCTGTGAAATAACTCCCTGGAGTCACTTTTTGAGCGGCATTTACGCTTTTTGTGCTAACGGTCCCATCTGCTTTTACGACATTCGTTTTATAATCAGAGTCCATTGCCATTTCATAGCGAGAGCCACCTTGAGCTTCAAGTGCATTTAGCTTTTCAAGTTTTTTCTCAGGGCTAAGTGTGACATCATTAATGAATGATTTAATCTGCTTTTTAATTTGCTGTGATGAGTATTTATTTCCTGACTTTGAAAGAGTTGGATCATACATTCGAGATAGGGCCTCATCGATTCCTGAATTCTGTACACATGAACCCTTAATTCTGTTTTCCATCGAGGTCATTTCAGCAGCGAAATTTGAATCATTATCAACGTTTCCTAGTTCCTTAACAGCAGAACTGCTAGCTCCGCCAAGTTCTGATACCAGAAGATTGGCTTCGTTATTAAGGGTATTAGCTGTTTTAGAAAATTTCGTTTGAAGGTCTGAAAAGAATCCTTTGTTTAAGGCAACGTTCGCCCCAGAGTCAGAACTCACATCACTTCCAACTGAGCCAAGAAATTTTGAATAAGCATCTTTGTCTCTAGCAAAAGAACCAAAGTTTAGATTTGATTGTTCAGCGACTTTATCTGCCATTTTTTTAATATCGTTAACAATATCAGCATTCTTTTCCATGTATTGTGATGGAGAGTATTGCGATCCAGGAGCTGGCTGTGAATAGTCGGAATCGAGTTTGCCCAAGATCCCCATGAGTCCCTTTTTACCATCTTTACCTTCTTTAGCGAGTTTATTCATGTTCTCTTTTGAGTTAAGAGATCTACATGCTGGATCTTCGAATCTTTTACTATAGTCAAAAACTTGTGAATCTTTAAACTCGCTGGCGAAGGCAGAATCTTCTCCGTTTAATACGGCACTAGCTTCTTTAATCGCAAGAAGATCTTTTTTCGATGTTTCGATAAATCCTGGTGTTTGTAGGCCGGTTACAGGATCGATTCCACCGTATATGGCAATATCTAATCGCGTAGCGATTACGCCCAATTGCTCTACTCGGTAGGCGAAAAATCCATTCAAGATGTCCTTCGCATTAGTCATACATGCTGGCCCAAAAGCTTGCCCTTTGGTGTTACTTGTCGCTTGAAAATTGGAGTATTCTTTTCCAAGTTGAAAGTATTGGTTGTAATAGGCAAAGGCTTCTTCTGATTGAATTTTAGGATCACCCGCCATGGAATTTACTTTTTTATTACGGCAAATTTCTGTGTTGGCCTCATACATGGTGGTAGGAAGTGTTGTACAGTTTAAAGAGCGTGGATCGATATTCCCATTCTTGGCGATATATTCCTTGAAGCCAGGAATTTTCTTCATATTATCATAGGTAAAATACTTATCTGTTCCCGGTGTTTGTTGCTTTTGCAATTCCGCCATATCCTTTGATACATGGGGAGGCATTTGTTGTTGGCCTTGATTCCCTCGAAATGTATTGTAAACACCCATCCCAAGATTCAATGATTGGTTTACAGTATTCATGATGTTCTGGTTTTCTGCCAGCGCAGGAAGTGGTGCGATTACAAGTTCCAAACTAATGGAAAGTGCCAGGAGGGATGGAAGCTTTTTGTGTTTCATAAGTAACCCTTGTATTTAATCTCTATCTTCTTGTTTTTCGGCATTTTTCCTAAAAATTTTAAGCTTATTAACGGTAGCGAATTGCTCAACTTCCTCTTATTTTAAGTGCCTACAGTAGGGGCACCTAATTAAAGCTGTAGTAATATGATTGGCTTGGCAATTTAGGTAAAAGAAGTGAAACTATTCTAAGTAATTTCAATAGTTTTCATCAGGGATGGTAGGGTGTTTAAAAAGCTCTTTGGCCGCAAGCAAGCGCCAACAATTGATGGCAAATTGGCCTCTTCATCAAAAGTTGATGGTGTCACTTGGGTTAAGAAATTTATTCTCGAACTCAGCAATATGGAAGGAAGTCCAACCTATAACCTTACTCATCAGTTAACTGTTGGTAGTGAAGTGGGAAATATTGTTATCGCTGATCCCTCTGTTTCACCACGCCACTGTACATTTATTCTGCAAGAAGAAGTTGTTTCTGTTTTAGATCATGGAAGTGTTGCTGGAACTTTTATTAACGGTCAAAAAATCCCTCCTGGTCGATACATAATTCTAGAGGAAACTGACAATATTCGGGTCGGTGATTTAGAAGTGCAAGTTCACGTCAAAACTGATTCTGTTAAAGAAGAAATAGAAGAAGCAGTTCCAGAACAAGCTGAGGAAGAAGAACCTGAAAAAGCAGAGGAAGAAGACATGGAAGAAAAGCCAGTGCCCGAAACTAATGCCAAAGAATCCAAACCAAGCTTTTTTAAGAAATGGTTTAAATCCAAAAGTAAGGACAAAAAGGAAGATGATTCAAGTGGCTTGTACAGGAAAGAGCATAAAAGAGAGTTCAAGAAGGAAGACCGCAAACCAAAATCCGTAGCACTCTCAGGTAATTCTCCTTACGCAACCAATAGTCTAGTTCGGGTTTTTGCAGTTCTGTGCGACATTCTTGTTGCCTACGCTCTTTATATTGTTCTGATTCCATTTGATGAATTTAGACAATTCTCTAACGATGTTCCAGCGATGCTAGGTAGTCTTCTGGATGTTGATTGGAACGCATTATGGGCTGCCCTGAATGAGGACTACGCTTTTTTAGGTGAGTTGCTAAAAGATATCTACACGCTTTCTGCTGTTACATTTCATCTTGGTCCATTGATTTTTTTATTTATATTGGTCAGGCTAATTACCACACTATTATTCGGAGTGACTATTTCAGAAGCTTTCCTGGGAGTTAGGTCTCATGGAAATGCTGCTTGGAAAAGAATTGGCGGAGTGCTTCGAGTTCTTATTGGTATAGTCACCGGTCCACTTATTATTTTTGATATTCCAGCAATTGTCTCGCGAAGAACTTTTAAAGAGTTCATGACTTTTACACATACTTATGTCATTTCTAAGTTTCTCACGATCTTGGGCATTATTCTTTATTTGCCTCTCTTGGTTGCAATTGCTCTACTTGCCCCGCTCATACAAGGTTTGGAGTTGCCTGAACCAATTGCTGTTAGCGACGTACTTGAAAGAAGAATAAAAGTTGTTCAGCCCACAGATACAACAGTTGAAATTGTAAAAACTAAAGATTACTCAGAGTTTTTTAATCTCGAATTGGCATTTGATGGCCAGAATATATCACTTGTCCCATTTTTCAAGTTCACCGAAATAAAAAAGAAAATAAACTATAATCCAGCGATTATTATTTATCATAAAGATCTGCAAAGAAGCGTCAGAATGGAAGTCTTTAAGACATTTGATCTTAAAGAATTGTTGGCGATTGGAATTAGAGGGGATTTTTTCCTGGAAGGGAAATTTCCGCTCCTTAACGAATTTGTTCACTCTGAAGGTTTTAAAAAATCAGTTTTTAAAACGAAGAACGATGAGAACGAAAATACCAAGTTTGCGAATGAAGTCGTTTCATTTACAAAAGTGGCTTTTGAGTTGAGTGCTGAAAATGCCTTTGATCAGATGCAAGCTTATACTCCTTATTTAAAAGGATTTTTGGATTACAAAGCATCCCTTTTGCAGCTCATTGAATTTAAAAAATTTGATCAGGTTGATTTTATAAAATTAGGTAATGCCTATTTTCTTCGAATATCCTACAAGACCATGAAACCTTTCGATTTACTTGTACCCCTAATTAGAAGGGAGGGAAGAATCTTGAAAGTTGAATTTGATAAAAAAGAGAATCTTGGCGTCTTAAGGAATAAGTTTTACAAGTTTACTTTAGAGGAGGCCAATTGGTTTCCTACTCATGATATTCAAGCCGAAGGTGAAGCACTTCTGCCACTACAAGTAATCGATTTCTTCTCCAAGCTTGATATTAAGGGCGACAAGGTAAGCTCTGATAAGGCCCAGGCACTATATGGCTATTATTATGAAAATTCAGCAAATGTTCTAAAAAGAGATGATTCTGTTGAGTATGAAATTTGGAAAAAATCAGTTGATGCGATTTTTGCAATCATGCAAAATATGAAGGAATCAATTCCTGCTGCGGCAGTGGTGGAATCAGTGGAGCCGGTAGTTGAACCAGTCCCTGAAGTCGTGGAGGAGGAAAAGAAAGCGGATAAGAAATCGAAAAATAACGCTAAGATAGAAGAGATTAAACCGGTTGAAGTGACGCCTCCACCTGTTGAGGTCCCGGTAGATCCTCGGATGAAGTTGTTCCAAAACTTTCAGGATCTAAAAGATGCTGTGGAAAATAAGAACAAAGAGTATTTTGGTGTTGAAGATAGTGTGAAAATTTAATATTTCTTCAACCGATTACAATTCAGGTGGAATATCAAGTGACTCAGGTATGCAATATACATGATCGTTCCATCTGACTCCTGCATCAAAAATATCTCCAATCGGACCGACGTCACCGTTATTATCTACGGCATTGCTTAAATACACAAAACGTTTTGTCATGGCATCTGGCTGGTTAACGTAGCTGCTCACAGCAATAGGGATCGGAAGTTTTCTGATTGCGACACCTCTTGCAAATTTACCTGAACAACAGAGGGATTTTTGTTGTGCAAGAATTTCCACGACGCCAGGATCTTTAATGTAACCTGTGTCTGTATCATAAGAAGTATCCGGAAGCCCACGCCCCTCAGAAGAAACATAGCGGCTTAGGTACACTGTTAAATCCGTAAAATCCTGCAAGCAGCACCTGAGCACATTGTTTGCGCCTGAGTTTGCTAAATATCCGGTACAGCACTGATCAGCAGTGGTGTAGTCTGGAACTTCTTTACCAGAAGGCATACAGCAGCTGAATTCATCTTCAGAGAAAACCTTTTTTAAGACTGAAGTAAGTGCATTATAGTTTGTTCCAGAGTAAAGCTTCTTCGAACTTCCAGTCGTAAAATCTTCTGTCACTGTTGTCACAAGATCGCTTCCGATATTTCCATTTTTTATAATTGTTTCATCAGCTGGTGTTCCGCTGGCTGCAGCGGCACCAGATGTACCGTCGGTTATTTTGAAAACCTGGTCTTCTGACATGATAGCAACTTGTGGTATTCCAACTAATTCTAATGCTCCAAAAAATTTGAGGTAAAGAGCAGTATCTGCCGCTGTAAAGTTTCTCATTTCACAGCTCGGATTTAAAAAAGCACTATTAGCTGCGTTACAATCATAGGGAACAATGTTTGTTCCATCAGCGTCGTTATTAGGTGCCCAGTTCAGCGCTTTGAAATTCTTTTTATCGATGACCTGAAGTTTACTTTGCAGCCAGGTATGACCGCCACCGTTTGTTGTAGCAAAGTTTCTTACCCAGTTTTTAGTACAACAAGTGCGAGAGTTAACAGTGTCTAGAGTCTTGAACTGCGATGCTTGCTTGGTATAGTTTGTTATTGTTGACAATTGTGAGTTTAAATATAGCGCAAAACTTGTAGTCGGTGTGACCAGTGCAGTGTCGCAAGTTATCTTGTCATAAGCGCTGTGGACGCGAGAGTAGCGGTTGAATGAGTTGATGTTAACATTTACACCGGCAACCTCAACTGTCGAAGTTGTACTACACCAATGATGGTCCGAAGTTCCAGCAGCGTTTGTAATCTGAGTGGCGACCGAAAATGTCTTTCCGAAATCTCGACAGCAGACATTCTTTTTAATATCAAAACTCGCCGTATTTAGAACTCCAGATGTAATATATTTCAAATCAGGATTGCCGCATATTAGTTCTTCTTCCCAGTACTTTTCTTCAGCAGCATTTAGAATACCTGTGAGATCGGCCGATTTTACTTTAGTAGCAATAAATTCTGAAGGAGCACAATCCATATCAGAGAAGCATGATGCTCCTGGTGCTCGTAAACAAGTATTTCGCTGATAACCTACGGTTGTTATTTGTGAGCCAGCTGTAGAGCTAAACAAGTTTTTCGCCACAATTGGAGCTAGGTCTAAAAGATTGGAAGAAAGATTTTGGGCCACCGTGAACTTATTTAAATCGCTGGTAATAATTCCAAGAGTTGCCGAGGCCAATTGGACTGAGCTTCCAAGAGAATCTGTTGCCGGACAAGCATTAAGATATTTCGTATTTTGAGCCCCGGACATTGTTGTACCAATTCCAAGAATTTTATCTGAACTATCAACTCTGCTTACGGGTGCAGTGCTGTTTAGGTCTAAGGTAAGAGTCGAGCCAGCAATGTTTTTACCCGGAATACAAATAGCTGTTAGGTTATTAGCAACTGTAGAAGTAGAGGCGGAAGTTGGTAGAGTCTTTGTTCCGTAAAAATCGAATGGTCGACCAATAATTCGAGCACCTAGTCCAACCGTTTCCGATGGAGTCGGAGAAGCCGAAGCACTGTTTTGAGCTATTGGAGTGTTCGCAAATCGAGCAATCCTATTATTAAAGCGACTACTATATCCAGTCGTAAGCGGCTGACACATATTATTTGAAGAACACGCAAGCGTTCCGGTTAGAACTGCAGAGTTAAAAGTTGTGCCGAGTGCTGCCAAATTAGGATGGCATGGGGCGCCTTTCCCTCGGTATACACAGCGTTTCGATTGCCCGTTTGAACCGCCGACAATTGATACTAAAGACTTGTTAATGGACCCTATAACTTCGCTTCCGTTTCCATCCGACTGAGGCCAGCTTGTTTTTATGCCAGTTACATTTTGGCATGTATAATCATATCCAATCTGTCTAAAGCAATCATTATCGTTTGAGCAAAAGTGAGACTTTTGACATTCTGAACCATCTGTTTCTGTATCATGATCGGGCATTGCACCTGAGTAAATGGTCGTTTCAGATACAGTAACGTTGAAGTTACTATCTAGGTTAAGATCGCCGTAGTAAGCATTTATGGCCAAAAAGAGTCTATTTGTTGTTGCCTTGATTCTTCTTTGATTTCCTAGTGAAAACCATGTAACTCCATCGAATGACCCAATCAGTGATCCATAGTCAAAGCCAAACCAATCTCTATTGTAACCGTTCGCGAACAAAAAGTGCTGGGCCGCAAGTCTGTTTTGCCTCTGATCTGTTACTGTTGTTGAGGCTATGTGGGTCCACGGAATCATTGTTGCGGGAACAAAACAAGCGCGACCAAAAAGAATATCATCACTTCTGTATAACCCACTTGTAGTAATTCGTTGAGAAGAGAAGTTGTCAGGAACGTAACCCCCGCCGACGCTGCTAAAGCTCTGAGGAAATATTTTTTTAACTGCTGAGTAATAATCAGATCCACAAGTTAAACAGGTTGAAAAAACACCGGTGTTAGCAAAGAGATCATAAATTTTATCTTTTTTGACTTGTATCATTTTTGCTGGCTTGGCAGCCGTTGGAGACGTTTTAGAAAATGAACCATAGATCTCATTGAAACCAGTATAGCCTGTGTAAGCATCAAGGTTTGTTGGTTTCAAAACGTCATTATTTTTATAACTAAAAGCGGTGCCTTCTTGATCCAGAGCTGTTGAATAGCCGTCGTCAAAGTTTGCTCCGTTAACATCATAGTATCGATGAGGAATATTTTTACTCGAAACATAGACTGTTTGGTTTGCTGGCGGTTCAGTTGAGGTCGCATTGGGATGGATACACTCATAGTTTGTCACTGTATTTTGCGCGTTTGAAATCGGCTTAAGGTTACATTTTCCGGTGGTAGAACACAGACACATGCTATTCACTTGGGCCTGGGCAGCAGTTTTAATTTTGAGAAGATCTGTAATTCCTGAAGTCACATAATAGGTAATATCGATACTTTGATTTTGATAAATAGGGTAGCCAGCTGCAAAAATGATTCTATTTGGTGAAGTTGCCTTTGACCAAGTCGCAGGGTCTTCTGGAACTACGATACCAGCAATTTTAATAATGATATTGGCCGTTGCTGATGTGTCTGCATAACTTGGTAAATTAAATGTCTTAGAACTATTATGATAAGAAGTGCTGGTTAACTCTGTAGAACTCTGAATATAGTTCTTCGAGCATCTGGCCAGACTTGTTCCTAGCTTTTCACAGGTGCCATCAACTTTAAATGTCAAATATAGGTTATCATCCTGAGCATTCGCTGGAAGTGGTTTGACGATTAATACCGATTGGGCAGTGGTAATATCATCATTACTTGTTAGAGTTGTAAAAGTCCCATCCGCAACTGCGAGAGGTGTTTTGTTTGCCTCGTATACATACTGACCACCATAGAAAATTTTAACTATATTATTTGCATAATCGCCTGTTGCGAAATTTGAATTTAGAGTTTTAAAGTTAATGTCGCCAACTTCTGTAGAGAAAGCAGAGCCAGCATTTATCTTAAGAGAAGCAGAAAGAAATTTAAGCGTACAATGAGAAAACTCCCCATCGACTTTATTTAGGCACTGATACAATTGAGTTAATTCCATTAACCTTATATTTGCTTCATAGGCCGGATCAATAGGCTCCTGAGTATCTTCTTCACCAGTACCCTCTGGACGAGTTGCACACACAAAATAAAACTGTGGATAAACAATAAACCGATTAGGGTTTGAAGCAACGTCCAACTGAGCTTCAGAGAATCCTATCTGAGTAAGCGCTCCTGGTCTAACAGCACTATCATTTACGCACTGGCCTTCCAAGCAGCAGTCAAAACTTCGCGCCCTACAACTGGTGGACTCAACACATACATTTCCTGAGGAGGCGGTTGATCCAGATATGGTAAGTGAAAGCAAAGACAAATTTAGGGTAGGGACAGCTTCGCCGTTATTAAAATAAAGTTTTAACCCCTGAGAGGTCACTGCTGAGTTACACGTTGTGCATAACTGACTTAAGCTAAAGCTCGCCGATGGCACTGTTGGTAGAACAACTGAGTTATACAACGCTGTGGTTAAGTTATAAGTTAAGCAGTCGTTTTGATTGGCGGAGTCATTTGAAGGTTCTACTTGAAGATAGAATTCGGTCGTTTTCTGGACAAGATCCGTAAATGATTTAGGCTTCGCTGAAAGGAGTAAAAATCTGTCTGTTCCTGAAGTGAAATCATACTTCCCGACCAAGCAAAAATGAGTAGTGTTTGGAATAGTTCTCAAATACTGAGAAAGAGTTTTTCCACGAATTAAAAATGAATCAGTAAAATCTAAGGCAAGCGCAAATTGAGTAGATGATTGCACTCCACCTTCTTGGACAAAAATTCCACTAGGAGTGAATGTTGGCTCTGGATATGCGGTGTTATTGGAATTTGGGTCGTTCGTCGTGCCGCTGCTTTGAAGACTTGGAGCAGATTGTTGAGGGACGCAAGAAATTAATAATCCTAACATCATCACTGCTAACAGTGACCAAAGGTGGGTCCTCAATTTTATCAGAGCAGTTAATTTCAACATCCGTGTCATTACCTCTTGAGATAAGTATCGGAATCTTTTAATGTATTTTTTAATTTCCTAGCTCTTATTTTAGGCCAGAACATCGAATTACAAGACTAGAGAAGGATAGTATGCCTAACTCACCGTAAGAACGATAGATTCGCACCAATAAAAAAAGGGGAGTGCCTAGGAATATGGTCAGGTTTAGGAAGATTTTTCCAGTTCTTCTAAGAGGTAAAACAAGGCAGCTTGGGAAAAACGCAGTTTCAACTGTTCTCGATCACCAGGAAAATGGGCGGAATATGTTTGGGTTCTCCCATTATTAGTGACCCCAAAACAAACAGTGCCAACAGGTTTTTCCGGTGTTCCACCTGCAGGCCCTGCCAGGCCAGTAATAGAAATTGCGATCTTTGCTTTTATTAATTGAGATAGGCCTGAAGACATTTCGCCGGCAGTTTGGACACTCACAGCGCTATGGTTTTTAAGTGTCTCTGCTTCAACATTTAATATTTTGTGTTTTACTGCTTCAGCATAGGAAACAACTGAGCCTAGAAAAGTTTCACTACTGCCTGCAATATTTGTAATTCGGTGGGAACAAAGTCCACCAGTGCAGGATTCTGCAAAACCAAAAGTGATTTTCTTTTTGTTTGCAAGGCCTACAATATATTCTTCAAGTGAAAGATTTCCGATCTGCCAGATGTTTGGTTTAAGAGGTGATTTTTCAAAAATAGCTAAAACTTTTTTCTTCTTATCTTCCATCTCAATAGGGTTACCTGCTTTGAGCTTTACCCCAATGTCCACTCCCATTGTTGTGGGAAGTGAGCTGACGTTTCCGAGGTCACTTAATTGGTCCCATAAGATGGGGTCAACTTCGCCGAATATTTTCTCTTCCGGAATCTTTTTAGTTCTAATTGTGACACTTTCAATTAATTCTGAAGACATTGGAAATCTAGAGCGAATCATTTTATTAAAATGATCCTCTAATAAACTTTTAAATTCTTTGGGAACTCCTGCTCCACAAAGTAAATATTTGCCAAGGTTCTCAGCAAATAATCCTGGCGCAAAGCCGGTTGAATTTTCTAGCGCCACAAATCCTTCGGGTAAAAAACAATAGCCATGCTCTTTACCTGCAAAGGGACGATTAAAGCGTTCGTAATTTTTCAGTGCAATTTCGTAAGAGGTTTCAGAGAACGAAATTTTTCTGCCTAAAAAAGAAGCAATCGCATCTTTAGTTAAGTCATCTTTTGTGGGTCCAAGGCCGCCTGACGTTACAACAACATCACAAATCGAAAACAGAGTTTTAAGTCCAAGGTGAATGGCACTTTCCTGATCAGTTACAGTTAATGCAGTTTGAAGCTCAAGATGTTGCTCCTTCAAAAATAAAGATAACTGTCGGGTGTTAGCATCAGAAATTTTCCCTTCCAGGATTTCGTTGCCAATAATTAGGAGACCAATCTTCATATAAACCTCTGTAAACTATCAATATCATAATATATTTGATTTTTGCTTGTGCATAATGTAAAAACTCAAATAATCATGTCCAAAAAGTACCAGTTTCAGCTCCCCTTTGATGTGGAGCTCGACAGACATATAAAAAAAACTTATCCAGAAATTCGGGATTATAGAACTATTTCTAAAAGCCTTGATGCTCGAGGCGCCCCTCGTGGTAAAAAGCCGGTCTATCTCTACATTATTGATGCGCTGATATCTCAAGATGATCAGTATGCGACTTCGGAGAGTTTTACTAAATATCAACCTCTCAAAAATAAGCCCATTATTATTGGTGCCGGACCTGGTGGTTTATTTTGTGCGGTTCGTTTGGCCGAGCATGGAATCCCTTCCATCATTCTTGAAAGAGGTGACTCTGCCAATAAACGGATGCTTCATATTGCTAAATTTTGGCGTTATGGAGTTCTCGATCCAGAAACTAACGTTTGTTATGGAGAAGGTGGAGCAGGGCTGTACTCGGATGGAAAACTTATTACTCGAATTAAATCTGATCTCGTTTCTTATGTGATGGAAAAATTTGTTACTTTTGGAGCCCCGGCCGATACTGCTTACGTTTCAAATCCTCATTTAGGCTCTAATAAAATCCGCGCGATTATTAACCAAATTTCTGATTGGCTGCGCTTGCAAAATTGTGACGTCCGCTGCAACACAAAAGTTGTTGAAATTTTAACCAAAGATAACAAAGCAATTGGGGTTAAACTTCAAAATGGTGAAGAGCTTTATTCGGATCATATCATCCTTGCAACCGGACATTCGGCAGTTGATCTCTATCAACATCTTGCTGATATTAAAGTTCAAATGAAGCCTAAGGATTTTGCTATCGGAGTGAGAGTTGAACATCCTCGGCGTTATATCGATTCAATCCAGCATGGGTCGTTTTGTGCGGCCCCTGACATGGGCTCGGCCCGTTACCGATTAAGCTGGCATGATAAATGGACTGATCGTGGTGTTTACAGTTTCTGTATGTGTCCCGGTGGTTATGTTCTTTCATCCGGCACAGAAGCAAATGGCCTCGTCGTTAATGGCATGAGTAACTACGCCCGAAATTCCCCTTGGTCGAACGCCGCTCTGGTGGTTGCAGTAAAAACGGAAACTGATATAAAAGATAAAGACATCATGGCCGGTCTCCGTATGCAACATGAGATTGAGCAAAAAGCTTTTGATCTTTCTAAAAAGCACGCTACGGGGCGAGAGCTTCCGGCCATGACGATAAAAGAATTTATGACAGGGAAACTGACTGATAAGCCACTTCCAAAAACATCTTCTCCTTCAGGCGTTTTTAAGGCCGATATTCGACAGATTTTTCCGGACTTTATTGTTCAGCACCTCAAAAAAGGTTTGGAAGAGTTCAATAAGGATCTTCCTGGTTTTATTTATGAAGAAGGCCTGCTGATTGCTCCTGAAACTCGAACTTCGGCACCGTTAACTATTCTCAGAGACAAAGAAACCTTGATCTCGCTATCCCATAAAGGATTATATCCGTGTGGAGAGGGGGCGGGTTATGCTGGTGGTATTACTTCAGCGGCGGTGGATGGTGTGAAGTGTGCGTTGAGTATTTTGAAGCAAGAAGGTCTAACGAACTAAAGTCATTTCAAAATTATAATGTTCGCCTTCCTCGCATTCGGTCTCTGTTTCGTCTTCTAATGGGGGGTCGGTCCGAGGGAAAACGTTATCAATTCTAAAGCAAGCTCCTGGCTCAAAAAGAATTTCATTTTCGCTCTTCGATGTCGATCCCTTGGATATACTTCTTCCACCCAAAGCACGCTCATCGTAGCTAATGTATATTCTTTGTTTGCACTTTCCGCTTAAAAATCCATTTCTTGGTTTATCAGTCATATCTGTTTTGGGGTCATGAATGGCGGTGGAAGTGAAGCCATTGTAACAAACGACGTTCCCGATCTTGTGATGCTTTTTTAAAAACTCAGCGGGGAGGTTTGCGCCTCTATTCACTTTGCCTTTATATTCTGGAAATAGAGTCATGGTATTAATGACTGCTTTGTACAAGTTGTAGTAACGATTTATTTTTGCCTGATTTTTAGTATACAAGAGTGGGTTTAGTGAGCTGTAGCAATCTAAGGTGTATGAAGCGAGGGCAAGTAATTCATTGGCAATTGTTTCTATCCTGATCTTTGCGTGAGGGGTCTTTTTATAGAATTCCTCAAGAGCATTAGCGTCTTCTGACAGAACTCGAAAATCTACATCGTATTGTCTTGAAAAGCCATCAAACATGGAATCAAGGATGTATGAGCGATACATAGTACTTAAGTCGAAGATTAATTTCCCCGCCAAATAAACGGTTTTATGGGATTCTTTTTCCAGTTCAGAATTACATGAATATTTTTGTCTAAAATATTTTGGATAACATTCGTTCCATAATTCAGGCGCATCATCAGAGTCCCAGTTGTCGTCGCAGTAGGATGGAAGTTGCGATTCGCTGCCAGCGCAGATATCCACCCCATAGCAAACTTCTGCAATTGCGTCCGTAACGTTAAGGGGTTGTTGTTGTCCTGCTTGTGCAAGAACTTCTGATACACTTTGTCGCTCTTCAAATGTAGCCGCTCGGTTAAAAAGGATATCGGTCAAGTCAGGGCCAGCGAATACCTGATTTAGCGATAGGATCGTTAATAAAGTGAGCAGGATTTTTGCCATATAAAGCAAAGTTATCATGAATGCTCGTTTGCGGACCTTTCCAGTTGCGGAATAGGTATTATTTTCTGCCTTCTAAGTGGAGAATTTTAGAATTCGATGATGGCAACCTAACCCCTTGATATTGCATTTTTAAAGCCTCACCCTTTTTTCTTTCCACATCTAACTTTGACTCGTCATTTCCATTTCACTCATGTAGACTCACGCCAATAATCCCCTAGATGAGGACATTCATGAAACTGAAGAACATTGCCATCGTGGCCCACGTGGATCACGGTAAAACTACTCTCGTTGACCAACTTTTAAGACAATCTGGGCTTTTTTCTGCCCATGAAGCTCTCACTGAGCGAGTGATGGATTCAGGCGATCTTGAAAAAGAGCGCGGAATTACAATTAAAGCTAAAAACTGTGCCATTGTTTGGCAGGACACAAAAATCAATCTTCTAGATACTCCTGGACACGCTGATTTCGGCGGCGAAGTGGAAAGATCTTTGATGATGGTTGATGGTATTTTACTTTTGGTTGATGCTTCAGAAGGACCATTACCACAAACTCGTTTCGTACTTTCAAAAGCACTTGAGCGCGGTATTCGCGTTGCTGTTTATATCAATAAAGTGGATCGTCATGATGAACGTATTGAAGAAGTTAAAAACGAAGTAGAAGATCTTCTTCTTGAAATCGGTTCTAACTCTGGTGTTGAAGTGAATATGGACATCACATTCATGTATGGGTCAGGAAGAACAGGTTATGCTTCTTATGACAAAGACAGACGTGAAGGTTCTTTGACTCCAATGTTGGATTTCTTAGTCAGTGATTACTACCCAGCTCCTAAAGTTGATAAAGATGGCCCGGCTCAATTACTTGTAACCAACCTTTCTTACTCAAACTATTTGGGTGCTTTGATGGTTGGACGTATTCAGCGTGGTACAATCCAAAATAATAAACAGATCATGTGGATTGGTAAGGATGATAAACCTAAAACTTTCAAAGTGACTTCACTTCAAATCTTCGCAGGTTTAGGTATGGCCACTGTTGATAGCGCAGAAGCTGGAGAGATCGTCATTATCTCTGGTTTTGAAAATGCACAGATTGGTGACACTCTTTGTGATCCACAAAAACCAGAAGCTCTTGAGCGTATTGAAGTTGAACCACCTACTGTATCAGTTCAGGTTTCTGTAAATACAGGACCAATGTCTGGTAAAGAAGGGGAGTACTTAACTTCTCGTCGTCTGGAAGAATTTTTAATCGATGCTATTCGTAAAAACGTGTCTCTTAAATATGAGTCAACTATCGATCCAAAAGTTTTCATCTTGAAAGCTCGTGGAGAGTTACAGGTTGCTGTTGTTTTTGAAGAAATTCGTCGTGAAGGCTTCGAGCTTATGATTGCTCGCCCACAAGTTATTACTAAAGAAATTGATGGCGTTTTGATGGAGCCATTTGAGCGTTTGGTTCTCGACGTTCCAAATGATTCAACTGGTGCAATCACTGAAAAAATGGCAATCCGTAAGGGTAAACTTGAAGCGATGTCACCGTTTGGTGAAGGTCGTACACGTATGGAATTTCATGTTCCTTCGCGTGGACTAATTGGATACCGCTCAACATTCTTAACAGACACTAAAGGCTCAGGCTTAATGTCTTCATACTTTACAGGTTATGAACCATTTGTTGGTAAAATGCTTGCCCGTCAAAACGGTGCACTTATTTCTGATAGAGCTGGTAAAATGACTCCATATGCACTTTATAACGTTCTTTCTTCGGGTAAACAGTTTGTTATGCCAACAGAAATGACTTACGAAGGTATGGTTGTTGGTGAGTCTACTCGTCCGAATGATCTTAACTTAAACGTTTGCCGTGAAAAACATCTCACTTCTGTTCGTACAGCTGGTAAAGATGAAAACATAATTCTTCCTCCTATTCCTAACCGTACCCTTGACTGGGCACTGGACTGGATTGATGAGGATGAGTGGGTGGAAGTAACACCTAAGAGCATTCGTGTTCGTAAAAAAGAACTTGATCAAAATAAACGTAAAGTTACACGTTAATTAAAAAGGGAGGCTTCTGGCCTCCCTTTTTTTTCCTTATCTACTCAGTTAAATTCTTGTTCAACTCTTGCTCAGACTCAACGATGTTTATTTTCATATAATAATACCTTCTCAGACTCTTTTGAAAAATCGAGGAGGGTTTTATGAAGTTGTTCTTATTCTATTCATTGATTTTTTCCCAAATCTTGATGGCCCAGGATTTCAAGTTAGGTCAAAAATCGTCTTACTCAAAAACGATTAATAATTTTACGACACCAAGTTTTGCCGGCCCGTCGAACCTAGATCAGTTGCCATTACCGCTCGGAGCAGGCAGACAAATATTGGATGAGACAAACACTGCGCCCACACCGATTCCAGAAGATACGAGCTTGATACTTCGGCCAACGACCGACTCCTTTCGCCAGGCCCAGGAGGAGGAGCCAATGAACTACAATACGATTCGAGATGATACTGAAATAATCCCCGGGGATATCAAAAGTCGAAAGAAAGGTCGGCAGGGTTCAGATGTAAATGAAATGAGTCCCATAAACGATTATCCGTAATTATGTCATCAGATACCTGATCATTTTGGGTCCCCGTTAAAGATTGACCTGTTTAAAGACGATAAGTCTTTAACAGGAGAAAGCTTATGAAATTTGCTCTGATGGTAATGATGATATTAGGTTCTTCCATCGCCGCTTCCAAAGATGTCACAGATTTCAGCAGGGCCTTGAATGAAGACGTAAAAAAAGATATCGAAACAGATAATGATCAAACTTTTAAGACTGATAATTCACCCATGCGTAAGCCGGCATCAGTTGAGGCCATTGAAACAGATATAAAAGAAGAAGATAAAATTGAAAAGAACTTCAAACAAATTGGTGGCAGGAACTGGTAAGAGCTGTTGAATCAACTCTTACCAATTGAATTACTTACTTAAAAATTTAAAAATTTCAACAGGTATTGGAAAGAACGATGTCGTACTATTTCCAGACGCCGAAATCTCTCTCATTGTTTCAAGATATCTGAGAGTAATGGCATCTTTATGCTCACCTAAAACCTTAGCGGCTTCTGCAAGCTTTTGAGAAGCTTCAAATTCTCCCTGAGCTGAAATAATTTTTGCACGTTTTTCTCGCTCAGCTTCAGCTTGCTTGGCCATTGCTCTCTGCATTTCAATGGGAAGATCGATAGCTTTAACTTCAACGTTAGTAACTTTAATTCCCCAAGGTTCAGTTACATCATCCAAGATTTCCTGAAGGCGTGCATTAATCTGGTCACGATGAGATAAAATTTCATCCAGTTCATATTGACCAACGACAGACCGCAGAGTTGTTTGAGCAATCTGTGCTGTCGCGTGGTAATAGTTTTCAACAGTAATGATGGCATGTTCAGGACTAGATACTTTAAAATAAACAACACCGTTTACTTTTAAAGTTACGTTGTCCTTTGAGATAATGTCCTGTGGTGGAACGTCCATCGTTACAATACGAAGATCAATCTTTACCATCTTTTCCAATCCTGGAATCAGAATAATAAGTCCTGGGCCTCTTACACCTGAGAATTTACCGAGGCGAAAAATTACGCCGCGCTCATACTCATTGAGGATTTTGAAAGTGCTGAACAAAATGAGTCCAGCAAAAATAATAAATGGCAAAAAGGTCAGAGACATACTTACTCCTTATCAACTTTTTTAATTTCAGCAATTAATTTTTCATTATTAACATCAGTTACGATTACATGATCACCTACAGAAAGCTGATCCTGAGAGTTACCTCGCCAAATCTCACCTTTTACTTTTATTTGGTAAGATGAGCCTTCACTTTGAACAATAGTCAGAACAATTCCCTTTGAACCGATTGGTAAGAAAAAGTGCTCATGGGTATGTTGCGCTTTTTTTTCTTTGATTAGAAACCAAATGATAATTCCTGCAGCTGTCCCTATACCAAGTATAGTCGAAATAAGTATATGGTACTTAATTGATATAAAACCACCTTCACCGTGAAAGAGAAAAAGTGATCCTGCAACTAAAGAAGCTATTCCAGATAATCCAAGCAGCCCATAGCTCGTAATATAAATTTCAAGAACGAGTAGGACCACTCCTATTAAGAGCAGTGAGAACGCCCCCCAATCTACTGGAAGAACTTGGAATGAAATGGCCGAAAGAACAAGTAAACTTGCACCTATTCCACCGGCAATGAATCCACCAGGTGCATGCAATTCAAAGAAAAGTAGCGCCACTCCCAACAAAAATAGCAAATAGGCCGTAGAGGGATTTGCAATTACGTTGAGGAATTGTTGACCCAAAGTAGGCTCATAGATTTTTGAAACAGCTTCAGGAATAAAATGAAGCTCCATGGGTTTACCTTGAAGAGAAAAAGATTTTTTATCTAATAATTCTCTTATCGTTTTACCATTTGTCAGGACACCATCGATTATTTTGAGTTCTAAGGCTTCTCTATCAGTAAAAGACTTGGCCGTTTCGATCATGTCTTCAAAAGGTTTCGCTGGGCGATTTCGTGATTGGCTTAAAGAGCGAACCATGGCCATAAGATCATTCAAGGCTTTGGCCCGGCCATCTTTTTCCATAATATCTTCCCCCAAACCAACCGGCGTTGCTGCACCAAGATTTGTACCACCAGACATAAGGATAAAGTGCGCTGAAGCGGCAATGATGGCGCCCGCACTGGAAGCCGATGCCCCTTCAGGAGTGATCCAAATGACGACCGGCTTATTTTGGGAACCTATAAGGGTAATAATATCTTTCGTTGTGGAAATTAAACCACCAGGGGTGTTCATTTTTATAAGAATCAAGGCACCATCTGGAACATTTGCGAATTGGAATTTTAAATAGTCATATGTGGCAGGTGAGATGGCGGAGTTAATTTCCAAATGACTTATCTCTTGTACCTGATAAGGAGAGGACATGACGATCAATGGGAAAAGGCCCAAGACAATGAATAAAAAGGGGTATAAAATTGTTCGTCTTATCATGCCGACAAGGCTAACGAATCAAGGCCGCATGGGCCAGTAAAAAGGATCTTCTATGGCATCGCAGAAATATATGTTTTATAAAGGGATCTTCTTGAACCCTCTAAGTGATACAAAGTGTGACTTTTATTCCCAAGGTTTATTAGTAGTTAAGGCCGGTAAAATTAAAAACTTACTTCCTTACGCTAAGGGTCTGAAGAAATATTCGTCAGAAATGACAAAGGCAAACACAAAAGACTTCGGTCATTCACTCATCATGCCGGCCTTTTATGATATGCATTTTCATTGGGTCCAGGACGACGTAAGAGAAATGCCAAAAGACTCTCTACTCGAATGGTTAGAAAAATACACCTTTCCGACAGAAATGAAATACGCCAAGGTCTCCTACGCAAAACAAAAGGCCAAGCTCTTTTTCAAAAAAATTACTGCAAATGGTACCATCGCTGGCGCTTGTTATAGCTCAATACATGAGAACGCACTCAAAGTTGCTATGGACGAGGTAAAAGGCGATTTTGTTATTGGTAACGTGTTGATGAACATGAATTCACCTAAAGAATTAACGCAAACAAATGAAGAATCAATAAAACTAACCAAGAAATTAATAAATAAGTATGGCACCCGCCACTGCTTTACTCCACGTTTTGCAATTACAACCACACCTGAAGTCATGAGCAAGGGAAGTCGTTTGGCAGATAAGGCGAAATGCTTTAAACAAACACACTTGTCAGAGACACCTGCCGAAATTGATTTTGTCCTCTCAATTTATAAGAAGATTCCGGGCTTTGAAAATGTGAAGTCCTATACCGAAATCTATGAGAAGACTGGCATGCTTGGAAAACGCTCTTTAATGGGACATGGAATTCATTTAAATGATAAAGAGTTGAAGCTTCTTCATAAAACAAAAACAACTGTTATTCATTGTCCTACCTCAAACGCGCCAATAAAAGAAAAAGGTCTGGGTTCAGGTTTATTTAATTTCAAAAAAGTAGAGAAGGCAAAAGTCTCTTGGGCCCTAGGGTCAGATATAGGTGGCGGACCATTCCTGTCCATGTTTGATGTCATAAGAAGTTTTGTTGATCAAAATAAGAAAAAGAAAGTAAGCGGTGCTACCTACATTAAGGGTCTTAATAGATGCACTCTTGCGAGTGCAGAGATTATGGGAACTGCGAAACATGCGGGAAATTTTAAAAAGAATAAAGAGGCCAACTTCATAGTTGTTCCTCTTAAAAAGAATGTCACGCCTCGAAACGCAGAAGAGGCCCTTGAGAAATTAATTGTCCCGCAAAAAAACCTCAGAAAGAACTATGGGGCGATGGTGTCACACACCTGTTTTAAAGGGGAATTCATTTTTTCTTCTCATTAAAAAACGATTAAAAGTCTAATTCTAAAACGATAGGACAATGATCTGACCCTTTTACGGTTGGCAGAATTTCTGCTTTCTTCACATGCTTAAGAAGATTCGGGCTAATAAAAAAATAATCAATTCGCCAACCAATGTTTCTCTCTCTGACGGTCGGTCGATTGCTCCACCAAGTGTAGGCACCAGTTTCTTTTGGGTGTAGGTTTCGGTAAATATCAATCCATCCCTGAGATATAAACTTATCCATCCATGCACGTTCAATAGGGAGGAACCCTGTTGTCTTGGTATTGGTTTTTGGATTAGCTAAATCAATTTCTGAGTGGGCAATATTAAAGTCACCCGTAATAATGACCGGCTTCTTTTCCTGAAGTTTATTGATTTTTTTTAGGATGTCATCGCAAAACGTCATCTTAAAAGGAACGCGACTATGATCTCTCGATCCATTTGGGAAATAACAATTTACAAGATAAAAGTCTTTCAATTCGTGAATAAGCACACGTCCTTCATCATCGTAAACTTCTTTTTCGATTTTTTTCGTGTCAAGGATTTTTTCGCGACTAAAAGTAGCGACACCTGAATAGCCCTTCTTAATCGCGGAACTATGGAATATTTCGAAATTCGGCAATTCAGTTAATTCTATAGGGAATTGATCAAAAGCTGCTTTTGTCTCCTGTAGGCATAGGATATCTGGTAATTCTTTAGCGATCCATTCAGGCAATCCCTTCTTATATACAGCGCGTATCCCATTAACGTTCCACGAAATAATTTTCATCAAAATTTTCCTAGTTATCAGAATTCAAAATGCCGATATGATAAATAATAATTTTTTTTAGAATGTAGAATGACATTCTTTAAAAAATGAATAATATTTCCTTCTCGTCACATCCACGGAGAAAACATGCGTTGCTTTAAGAACATTGCTCAGCTTATTCGCACTAAAAGAATGAATCATCCTAAAGGTTATTCACAATCAGAACTATCACACTTGCTTGGCTATAAAAATGGTCAATTCATTTCTAACGTAGAAAGAGCACTATGTAACATTCCGCTTAAAATGTTACGTAAAGTTTCAGAAGTTTTAGATATTCCATCTGAAGAATTGAAAGGATCTATTCTTAAGGATCAGGAAGAAACTCTTAATAACTATCTCTACAATCTTAAGACATCTAAAAAAGATAAAGATGTTCAAGTGGTTGCGACTTTACTTCCTCAGTACGGTGCTACAGGAACAGACGGTCTATAATATTTAATAAATAGAGTTAAAAAAAGAAAGGCCTCAGTTGAGGCCTTTTAATTTTAAATAGTCTTCGAAAGATCCGACTGATTCTTCCCTGTCATTTCTATATTCCGCAAATGCCTCTTTCTGGGTGTCCTTGAAGTGAGGGTCTTCAATTTCTTCAGGGCTTACTTCGATAGGTTGAATCGCACGTGGATCCCAGCCCCGGTTCTCGGAATAGGTTGAATCAATCCTGTAGCGCTCAGTTTTGCGAGTTTCAAGAGCTTCTTGCTGCCAAGGCTCAAGCCCGGCCTCAAAACGTCTTAGGTGCTCAATGCTGTCGTAAAAATTCTTTTCTAATCTCAGTAATTGTCTTTCATCAGCGCGGTTGAAGTACTCATAATATTTTTTACGAGTGATCATGTGTTGTTCTAAAAGGTTGTCGTATTTTACGAGTACCTGACTAGATGTCAAAGCTCGTTGATGAGGACGACGATTCCTGGAGCTCGTTTGCTGCTGGCCACTATTACGTGCCTCAGGGTTGCTACGGACATTCCCTTGGCCTTGGCCACTGCTTGTTGGTCCCTGATTTTGACCGCCACCACCACCGCTACGGTTGCCGCGGTAACGACGTTTGCGATTACCGCCTCCGCCACCACTTGATTGTCCACCGCTTGGGATATTTTCGCTCACAGGTACTCCTGGATGTTAAACTTTTTTAGTCTTAATACTATGCTTCATGCAAAGAATTTGTCTAGTTGATCTGAATAAAAGGTGATCATAACCTGTATTTCCCTTATAATGAGACCATATTTTAACACACCATTGTGGAGGTTTTTTGTGGCGAATAAAAGAGTAAAAGTAGCTGTAACCGGTGCAGCCGGACAAATTGGATATGCGCTTCTTTTTAGAATAGCTTCTGGACAAATGTTTGGAATGGAAACTGAAGTTGAATTACAACTTCTAGAGCTTGAAGTGGCTTTGCCTGCGCTTAAAGGTGTAGCAATGGAGCTTGAAGATTGTGCTTTTCCCCTTCTCAAAAATATCGTTTTAACTTCTGATTTAAATACAGCATTTAAAGATGCCAATTGGGTTGTGTGTGTTGGTTCTGTGCCTCGTAAAGATGGTATGGAAAGAGCAGACCTTCTCAAAATTAACGGTGGTATTTTTACAGCACAAGCAAAAGCTGTTGAGACGAGTGCTGCGTCTGACGTAAGAGTTTTTGTTGTTGGTAACCCATGTAACACGAATGCCTTAATTGCCATGAACAATGCTAAAGGTCTTCCAGCAGATCGTTTCTATGCCATGACTTCTCTCGATGAAAATCGTGCAAAAGCTCAGTTAGCGATTAAAGCAGGCACTGATGTAACTGCTGTAAAAAATCTAACAATTTGGGGTAACCATTCTGCGACTCAATATCCAGATTTCTACAACGCAACTATTAACGGTAAGCCGGTAGTAGATGTTATTGCTGATCAAGAATGGCTTAAAGGTGATTTCCTTAAAACTGTTCAACAACGTGGAGCTGCGATTATTAAAGCTCGTGGTCTTTCTTCGGCTGCATCTGCTGCTAACGCTGCGGTGGACGGAATTCGTCGTATCGTGACTGACACTGCTCCAGGTGAGACTTTCTCAATGTGTTTAAGTTCTAATGGCGAATATGGCGTTGATAAAGGGCTTATTTTCTCTTACCCGTGTCGAGTTGAGGGTGGGAAATTGAAAGTTATTGAAGGCATTAAGCACAACGACTTTGGTCAGGAGAAGTTCAAACTTACTCTTGAGGAGCTTCGTGGTGAGCGTGATGCTGTAAAATCTCTTGGTTTAATCTAATTTCAAGCATTTCTAAGGGCCTAAAGTTAACGCTTTGGGCCCTTTTTTTATTGTCAGAACATCATCTGTTTCTTATATTCTCGCGATGAAAAACGTACAAGAAACAATTAAGCTCTCGGGCTTTAATAATCTCACTAAGATTTTATCCTTCAACTTCTATGATTTTTGTATTGCTATGAACGAGCAACAAAAACAAGATTATATCAATTACATTCATACTAAGTATTGCGCGGCCAATATCTCTAAGATGGCACGTAATGTTTGTGAAATTATTGAAGCGAATATTTTGAGCGAAACAGCCCAAGACTATGAACCCGTTGGTGCTTCTACGATGACTTTGATGTCTGACATCAAGGGTGGCGGAAATTGGGAAATGGGTGCTCAAGGGCAAGCTGCAGTTAAAATGCACTTAGATAAATCACATATCACAACTCACACATATCCAGATGCTTCAGATCCAGAAGGTATTTGTACTTTCCGTTTGGATTTGGATGTAGCTACTTGTGGAGAAATTATTCCGCTTAAAGCATTGAACTATATGTTTGAGGCTTTTGAATGCGACGTGGTTTATATCGATTACGTTGTACGTGGATACACTCGTCTGCAAAACGGTAAGAAGATCTACAATGATCATTATTTCAATTCAATTCAGGATTACATCAAGAAGGAAACTCTTGATAAGTACCAATATCGTCAGGACATCAACATGGCCCACGACAATATCTGGCAAACGAAGTTAATGGTTAAGGCGATGGGACCAGAGAATTATCTACTTGATCCGAATGACAAAAATCATCCGGACATCGATCATAAGATGGAACTTTTAAATAAAGAGATGAGAGAAGTTTTTCATCTTAACTGAGTTTGATGATTAGATCGAAGTCACAACGTATCTGCCGATGAAAATATAAAGCCCAGCAAGCATAAGCCCAATCCAACAGGCCACGAAAGTTATAATCACCCACACTGGTGGTTCAATGTGCTCTCTTTCAATCTCAAATTTTCCATACATGCCTAGAGCGTGGAGAACCATACCCGCAAGGATAAATACGGGGATGACACCGACAAGTTGTTCCTTCAGGGAAGCTCCGAGACCCAACCCAATAAGGCCGGCCCCAATCATTGAAAACATATCAGCGATTTTTAATTGAGGAATAAATTTTTTCTTTAAGGTTATATTTGGCCGCATCTTTATCCTTTGATTGGAATATTCTATCATTCGAACATTTTAAAAACATGACGAGCGTCAGTTTTTGGACGATTAGATAGAATTGAGGCCGGCCATAACTAAAGTCCTGCAGCGTTCGCTTTGATCAAAATTAAACTTAAAAAAGCAGTAAGAATTATCTGAGAGATGATCATTGTAATTTTCAATTTATAATCCTATTAGTTTTTATATAATTCAGTAATGGCGTTGCTATCATAATTCGTGATGATGTAGATCTGCTCATAGGACATCATGCTCATAGGTCCATCAAACTGGTGATCAAGCCCAAGGAAATGACCAAACTCATGAGACAAAGTACGTCCAAAATCCATTGAGTTGAAATTCCTGTCCTTATTAATCTCCGAGCCTAAAAGAATAATGTCAGCATCAAAAATATTACCCACGGAAAGGTCACTGTGAATCATAGTGAAGCCCGGATTGTAGGCCCCTTTATCCGCCATTGTTAAATAAGAATCGATATAATGAATTGCATGTTGGTCAACATCAGAAAATGGCTTACAAGTAGTGGCCGCCCGTACATCAAGATCTAATTTTTGAGTCTTGTACTTGAATGGTTGTTCCCATTTTTCAAGTGCGGCCTCAACTTCCATAAAAGAAAGTTTTTTAGTCATACTTGGGCATACATCAACGATCACTTTTCTTGTGGCATCTAATTTCCATGGAACAACAACGCCTGGCCCATAA
>JBILYY010000122.1:0-10073 GCA_044377495.1 Bacteriovoracaceae bacterium
TGCCACCTACGCAGGAAATGAAGAAGCAGCAAATGCCTTTAAAGAGAAGCATTCCATATACGGCGATAAATTAATTCTTAAAAAATTTAACGTTGCGAATACCAGTGAAGTAGAGAACTTTTTCTCTGATTATGAAAAATCATTTCCTTCGCTAGAAATTCTGGTTAACAACGCCGGTATCCGTAAAGACAACATCATAGCGAGTATGACTGAGAACGAATGGGATGGAGTAATAGATACAAACCTCAAAGGGACATATAATATGACCCGTTTTGCAGTTTTAGCGATGATGAAAAACCGTTATGGAAGAATTATCAACATGTCCTCAGTTGGTGGCAAGCTTGGTCTTCCTGGCCAGGCAAATTATGCGGCATCAAAGGCCGGCCAAATTGCCTTGTCTCTTTCAGTTTCTAAGGAAGTGGCAAAAAGAAATATTACAATCAATAATATCTGCCCAGGATTTATTGAAACGGAACTACTCAAAGATCTTCCAGAAGATCAAATAAAAGAATACAAATCTCAGGTTCCGATGAAACGTTTTGGGAAAGTTGAAGAAGTTGCCCACGCAGTTCTTTTCTTTGCCTCTAAAGAGGCTTCCTATATTACGGGTACTACTTTGGACATCGCTGGAGGACTCAATGCTTGAAACAATCCTGGCCAATATACCACAACGTGACCCCTTTCTTTTTATTGAAAAAATCGTAGACCGCACAGAAAACTCAGTTACAACTTCAAAGCTTTTAACAGGTAAAGAAGATTTTTTTCGAGGCCATTTCCCTGGTTCACCCGTTTTTCCAGGTGTACTCATGTGTGAAGCCGTTTTCCAAACAGGCGCACTTCTTATGGCGCTTAAAGGTCAAGGCGCAGGAAATGCAAAGACTGCTCTTGTAACTAGGATTCAGGGGGCCAAATTTAAAAATATGGCGCGGCCTGGTGATGAGCTTTTAATCACTGTGGACTTTGTTGAAATGCTGGCAAACGCTGCTTTCATGAAAGGCAAGATCACGGCGAACAAAAAGACTATTATGACTATCGAGTTTGCTGCCACTTTAGTTGAAGATCAGGACGTTTAATGGACTTTTTAAATGTCGCAAACAAGACCTTCTTTATTGCTGGTGTTGCCAATAAGAAGAGCGTTGCATATTTTTCGGCCAAAACACTCATTGAGCACGGAGCAAAGTGTTTGTTCTCAGTTCAACAGGAATCACAGATCGAAGCTGTAAAAAAACTTTTTCCAAATTCTCCCGTTTTCGTCTGTGACGTTGAGAACAAAGAACATATCGCAAGTTTACCAGATGAATTAAAAAAGCATACTGACAAAATAGATGGATTCCTTCATTCTCTGGCATTTGCTAATTTTTCAGAGGGTGTGAAGCCATTTATGGAAACTAAGCGTGAGGATTTTCTTCAGGCGACCCAAATTTCTTGTTTTTCAATGGTTGAAATCTCACACAGCTTAAAAGAACTTTTCACCTCTGAAGCTTCGATTGTTACAATCTCTATATCAAACACTAAGGCGACAAGTTACGGTTATCTCGGACCTATTAAGGCCATGTTAGATGCTACTGTACCTTTTCTTGCGAAATCATTTTCTGAATTCTCTAAGATCAGAGTTAATGCTGTTGGGGCAGGACCACTTAAGACATCAGCTTCAGCGGGTATTCCAGACTACATTGACAATTATCTCTATGCTGAAGAACTCACTCTTAGAAAACAGGCCTTAGAAACGCAGGAAGTTGCCGACACTGTTTGCTTTCTTTTATCTCCAAGAAGTTCTGGAATTAATGCTTCTACCGTTATGGTTGATGCAGGTATGAGTTCTAATTATTTTGATCAACAGGTTGTGAAAACTTTCACAAAGAATTCTTGAACGATAGAGTGAATGGACTCGAAGGAATGCGCGGGCTTGCTGCATTCTGGGTATATACCCATCATTTTTTACTTATTTTCTATCCTGTTTTTTATTTTGGTCAACACACCTGGATAAACAATATTTTAAATCCAGACCTGGCCGTCTCATGGTTCTTCGTTCATTCAGGATTTGTTCTGGCCTGGAAAAGTCGAAATACAAGTGGTCCAGTTTATAAGAGAGATCTTATTGATCATGCAATAAGAAGGTATTTCCGCTTACTACCTCCCGTTATTTTCACAATACTATGCACATATATTATATTGAAAATGGGACTCACCTTTAACGTCGAGTACGGTAAAGTTGTAAACTCCTCGTGGCTAGGTGGTTATTTAAATTTCAAGCCAGATATTTTTGAAGCTTTAAAACAGTCTTTCTATAGCGTTTACTTTAATTTTAAATCATCAACTACTTATGATCCGAATCTTTGGACAATAGGATACGAGCTCATTAGTTCTTATCTATTGTTTGCGGCCCTTGCACTTTTTGGATGGTGGAAGAAATCAATGTGGCTTTTTCTCATACTCGGACTAGTCGTGGGTCCGTGGAAAGGCCTTATGTGCTTTATGCTTGGTGCCTTTCTAACTAGAATTCCGAAGCACAAAACTCATCCCTTCTTTTTAGGTTTTTTTGTGATTGTAGGATTTTATGTTTCAAACTTTAAGGGTGCATATGCGGATTATGTGCGCAATCTTGGAGCAGGACTTCTTATGTACGCCCTCCTTCAGGCACCAACATTAAGAGATATTCTTGCTAAAAAATATATCCAGCGATTAGGAGACATTTCTTATTCGCTATATGCTTTGCACTTTTTGCTTCTTGCGACTCTCACGTCCTACTTGGGACTCAAATGGGAAGCCCACTTGGATGTTAAATTGGCATTTCTTGTGTACCTCATAACTACTGGTACACTCTTGATAGTTTCATATTATGCTTGGAAATGGGTAGACCGCCCGGGGATTGAACTTTCGAAAAGAATATCTCGCTACTTCTTGTGATTAAACCAGCACGCCGGTCTGTTTCCTAGAATATTAAAATTATTAAAATGGCAGGCACCCTTTGTTTCATCATGATTATCAAGGGGTATCAAAGTTGAAACGTTACAGAGAGCTCCTTGATACTTTGTGTCCACACGACATTGAGCAGATGGATGCTTTAAATTTGTTTCCATTTCATGCTCAATTGAAGGAGTCATAAGGGAAACCTCAGTGCCTTCTCTCCTCAGATCAGCAATAACCCTTCCATGATCTTCAGCTGCTTTAGCTGATCGTAAGCAAATATTGTAATCGTTTATTCTTGGATACTGGAAGGAACATTGTTTTTTTACGAGATCAGGTAAATCTACTGACAACGACACGGCAATTTCTTCATTTAACGGATCAAGCCTAAGCACCTCTTTCATGCATTTTAACGTAGAGAAATAGTCCGCTTGCCCTTCTGATGAAGACCACGTTGTTAGTTCTTTTTTTGGAAACCCACCTAGATGATGACCTATTTCATGACATATTACTGACAAGTAGGCGTCCTTAGTCATCAACCTATGTCGTGCGTATCCGCCATAAAGTACAATGTATCTATCCCCTCTTCGCATCCCGGAGAAAGCATTGACTTGATTGTCTTCCCACAAATGCTCAATTTTGAAATCCATTTTTAAATTTCTAAAAATGGGATTGTAAACTTTACGAACTGAATCAACGAGAGATAGAAATTCCTTCTTAGAGACATTTCCCTCTTCAATAAGATTCCCATGAGTTGTTTCACGTAGAGACATTTGTTCAGTAAAATCGGACTTAATAATTGCTACGCGAATCATGAGTTCGCTTTCGGTGATGTTACAGGCGAAAACCAATGAGGAATTTAGTAAAAGAATGAAAAGTGTTAAGAATATCTTCATCAAGAGAGTTTAAGGTAGATTTAGGGCCAAACTTCATGTCAGGTAAATTTTACGGATTAATCTTCAATTGCGCCCTTATAGCAAAGGTCCTTTTCATGCCTTCTTCTATGCTAACTCTTGGATAATAGCCAAAATCGCGTTTGGCCTTCTCATGCGAGAAGTAGTGGGACTTACCTAAATTAAGGGCAACAAATCGGGTCATTGGTGGCTCAGGTTTTTGAATTCCTGCCATTTTATAGACTTTTTCAAGAAACCATCCAATACGGTAAGCAGCTTGCAGATCTATAGAGCCCATAACTGGCTCAATTTTCATGTGCCCCAGGATCTCATTAATAAAAGTCCATAGCTTCACTGGACGTTCTTGTCCGACAAAATAAGCTTCACCACAAACCCTTGATCCAGGTTTTAAATGTTCAAAGGCCAGCACGTGGGCCAATGCCGCGTTTTCAACATAAATAATATCAACTAGGTTTTCACCATCACCAACAACTTTCAACTTCCCTTCTTTACCTTTTTGAATCACGCGTGGAAATAAATGCGGATCACCCGGACCCCAGATTAAATGCGGTCGTATGGCACATGTGAGGAATGTTTTTGAATTGTTTTTTTGAAGAACCAGTTTTTCGGCCATGGTTTTTGTTTCAGCATAAGCTGTAAGATGTTCTTTAGGGTAAGGCTGCTCTTCATTTACGCCCATCAGATCATCTTTTCCAAACACGACAGAGGGTGTAGATGTATAAACAAACCGCTGCACCCCGTGGGCTTCGGCTGCCTCAAGAAGATTCTTGGTTCCCAAATAATTTATGTCTAAAAAATCTTGATAGCGACCCCATACTCCGGCCAAAGCCGCAACATGAAAAATAGCGTCGAAGCCAAAAGTAAGTGCGCGCTCGACATCGGCCACATTCTTTAAGTCCCCACGAATTGTAGGAACACCCAGATCTTCTAGATGTGTATAATTATGGCGAGAAAAATTCGTCACCATATACTTAGGATTTTTAAGCAATTCTTTGATGATGTAAGTCCCTAAAAAACCACCACCACCAGTAACGAGTATGCGCATCATAAAATGATAATATCCTTGCTCTCATTAGTCCAGATTGGTAGCGTGAAATAACCGAGGTATTTATGATTAAAAAATTAGTTTTTACTTTAGCCTTTCTTTTACATTCGACTGCCTACGCAGTAGCTGAAAAAGATTTCAATCAGGCCTGGTCAAACGATGTCATGCCCTATTTTGCCACCGGTCAGCAAAGAACCTTTATCAATTCAAAAGGTCTTAAACTTAACTATTATTCTTTTGTTAGATCACGAAACACAAAAACAATTGTACTGCTGCCTGGACGAACTGAGCCGGCAATAAAGTATGCGGAATTCATTTATGATATGAGGGCCCAAAAGACCAATATCTATATTATAGACCATCAAGGTCAGGGCGCATCGGAAAGATTTCTCACTGATTCACATAAAGGTTATGTTGAACATTTCGTTGATTACGCGCGTGATTTATCCGGCTGGCTTGATGAAGTAGTGGTTCCTGAAACCGAAGGTCAGGATCGTTATCTTATTGCTCATTCAATGGGAGGAACGATTGGAACCCTTTATCTCGCCTATGGAAAACCAATCTTTAAAAAAGCAGTGCTTTCTTGTCCAATGATGGAAATTAACACCAAGCCTTACAAAGAAAACATCGGACGGCTACTTACAAACATTTTAGTTCTTGCCGGCCAAGGAAAAAAATATGCTCCCGATCGTGGCCCTTATATAGCAGCAGACGATACTTTTGAAAAAAATGAAGTCACTCATAGTGAAGCCCGCTTCAACATGGCAAAAGCACTTTTCGTAACAATGCCAAGTCTTGCTTTAGGCGGACCTACTTCTCGCTGGGTTGCCCAATCACTTAAGACCACAAAAAAGATTGATACTTTGGCAGAGAAAATCAAAATCCCTGTTCTCATGTTTCAATCTGGTTTAGATTTAATTGTTCAACCAGGGAGACAGAATACTTTTTGTGAGAAGAGTTCAAACTGCAAGAAGATTCACTTTGCAAATGCACATCATGAGATCCTTCAGGAAACTGATGATCTTAGAGATCAGGCCATTGAAGAGATCAAAACGTTTATTAATAATTAAGTTTTAGAAATATCATTCTCTTCTTTGGAATTTTCTTTAAGGAAGAGAAACTCAGGCATTTCGTCCCAAAAGATGGGCAACGTATCATAGGCTATTGCCGCTACAAAAAGACCAATAAATAGGCCAGGGAATCCCATCATTAAAGCTCCCCCTATGACAAACACAAAGCTTACAACGGCCGGAGTTTTGGTCTCACCAAATGTAGCGAGCCAAGGTCGAAGAACATTATCAATGAGACCGGTAAAGCTTCCAAGGATGACTAATATTATAGCACCAGAGGTGTTGCCCTGAAAAAAAGAAACAATCGCAAAGATAAATGCCATTGGAGCAGCACCCACTACAGGCACAAAAGAGCAAATAAGAGTCACGAAGAAAACTAAAAACCAATCAGCATTAGTCACAAAATAAACACTCGTGGCGACTATAGTAGACTGCACGCTGCCTGTTACAATATTAGAAATGTATACTTGTCTTGCATCCATTAGGAAAATGTTCACAATTAGATCCATTTTCTGGTCACTAAAGCCAAAGAATCTCTGAAAGAATTTTCGGATAGCACCTGCCCCATTAAGAAATGAAAAAGTAAAAAGGATCATAACCAACAGGAAAAGAATAATGGAAGGCGTTCTGGACGCAATCGTTTGAAAAAAGTTAAGAATAAAATTACTCGAACTCTTAAGATAACTAATTATTTTTTCTTCTGTTAAAAAGTTTGCGGAAGGATAACGTAACAAATAGTGGCGAAACTTATCAATCATATCATGCCTAAATACAGACAAGACCTGCTGCATTCCCTGATTTTCAATTTTCTCCCCTACGGCAAACTTTTCGAGGAGATCGATAATAAGTAAGGTCCCTTTCGTTAAAAAGAATAAAAAAGGTATTGAAATCAAAATGGTAAAAGTAGTCGTCAGCATTGCCGCTGCTCTTGATCTTTTCCAATTAAAATGCTCGAGTCTCAACTGAAAGGGATAAAGGAGGAGCGCAACTGTAGCGGCCATAACAATGGGGACAATAAATGGAAAAATAAAATATAAGCTTAAACCAACAAGTAAGAGGACATAAATAAGTCGTTGAACAAGAAAACCAGATCGTTTAGACATGTTTCACTCTTTTTCTTGTGCCCATTTTGAAAGTTTCGATCTATCGATTTTGATATTATGCCTAACATCCACTGGAAAGGATGAATGCAGAAAAAAATCTTGAATCATTTGTGTGTGAAATGAACTGCGTGCCAAGGCCTCAAGCTCACCTTTAAAGGCAACAGTGAGTTTAGTATTGCCATCAAGTCTCTCGACGACAAGGGCCGGTGTGATATGGCCATTTTTCATGATTTCGATGAGTGCAGAGCGCTTAATCGCCGGATGCTGATTAAAAATTGCCTCAACGCGAATAGAATAATGGGTAGTCGTATCATCAACTTTTACTCGATGAGTTTTGCGGCCTAGAAACCATAAATTCTGATCACGATCAAGGTATCCAATATCACCAACTCGATGCCAGATTTTGCCATTCTCAATAATTTTAGCTTTCTCATTTTCTTTGGGCATTTCAAAATAAGCGGGAGTCACTTGAAGCCCCGAAACTACTATTTCACCGATATCTTCAGGTCCTAGTTCTAATAACACAACCTCAGGAATATCCGAAGCTTTTATGATCTTTATTTCGATGCCTGGAACGGCCTTTCCTATGCAAGTTCCATCGCCACGCCTGGTTTTCTCAGATTTGGTTCCTAAGATTTCAGAGCCCGAAATTAATGAGATTGGAAGCGATTCAGTGGCCCCATAAGGAGTATAGGTATCGCCATTGTCTAGAATCTTTTTATACATCTCATGAATTTCAGAGCGAACGGGTGCTCCGAACATTACCACCTGTTTTATAGAAGGAAGTTTTATTTTATGAGCAAGACAGTACTTCCCTACTTTCTCCCAAATCGAAGGAGATCCGGCGACAAATGTTATGTGATTATCTTGAATGTTTTGCACCAGTTTTGCTGGGTCACACTTTGCAGGTTTAGTTGGATCCATATCAGGAACAACAGATGTCATCCCCATCGCCAAGGTAAACAAAGCAAAGAGTGGAAATCCAGGAAGATCACTTTGAGTTTCATCCAATGAAAACATTTTCTGAAGAGCATCTGTTTGTGCGTTTAAAATACCATGAGTATATAAAACACCTTTAGGTATGCCTGTTCCACCTGAGGTGAAAAGTATCGCAGAATAATCCTCGTCTTTGGCGGGATAAACAGGAAATGACTTGTCGGCCTTATCAAGACCTTCATAAATGTAATTGGTGCTGAAGCCAACTTTATGAAGAGAAACTTTCACTTTTACATTTTCAAAGGATGAAGGTTTTAAACGTCTTATCCAGTGAACTAAACCAATGGAAACCATCGCTTCGGGTTTAACTTGCTTGATACTTAAAAGAAGATTTTTTATTCCCATCCCAGGATCAATCAGAACGGGAACTGCGCCAATTTTAAAAAGGGCAAAGGTAATGATTGAAAAATCAAGACATGGTTTAACAAACAAAAGAGTCCGCATGCCAGGTTTAATGCCCGCTTCGGTTAGTTTGTGGGCGAACTGATTGGATCTTTCTTCAAATTCTTTAAAGGTATAAAAGGGATAGTGATAAGAGCCATCTGTTTGCCGCTCTGAAAAGACGACCGATTTTTTATCTGGAATTCTTTTCGAAGTTCTAACAATGCGTTCAGCGATGTTCATATTATTTTATGAATTCCCAAATTTTGAGACTTACATCTTCTAAGGCATCTTCTAAAACATAATGGCCGGCCTTGGCATACCAGTGAGCATCGGCATCAGGATAAATATTGACCCATTTTTCAAAAAAGTTCTGATTAAAACAAAAATCTTTTCCACCCCAAAGAATAAGTTTGGGATGCTTAAGGGTTTTAAGTTTCTCTTCAATATCACTCAGGGTTTTAAAAGTCGGATGACTTTTTTCCATAGGTATATCTTGCACAAAACGAGCAACTGCAACACGGTTTTCCCATGAATCATAAGGCAAGAGGTATCCCTGCTTAATGGCCTTGGGTAATGGCTTTGTCGTTGTCATAAAGGTTGCAGGCCAGGCAAAAAGATTAAGTTTTCTTGTGAGCCATTCGCCAAATTTACCCTGACGAAGAAGATTAATTCTTTGTGGTATGTGATGGCTTGGATAGGCCGCAGTATTCAAAATAACTATTTTATCAAATAATTCTGGGTAGCGAGTAACAAGTCCAAAGCCAATGGCCCCGCCCCAGTCGTGAACAATAAGTACAATGTTTTTCAAATCTAAAAAACGAATTAATTGATACGTATTCTGAATGTGGCTTTCAAGTGTATAGGCATAATCCTGAGGTTTATCAGACATGCCACAACCCATATGATCAGGGACAACGGTTCTGAATTTAGGCTTAAAAGTCTGTATCAAATTACGATAATAAAATGACCACGTAGGATTTCCATGTAGCATCAGGATAGGCTGGCCTTGACCTTCATCCACGTAATGCAAATTATTATTTCCAAGCTGTAAGAACTGAGAGCGAAAAGGATACACACTCTCAAGACCAAGTTCTTTAATCTTATTTTTTATATCATTCATTAAGTCCATTCCATTCCCAGCATAGTGCTGGTGAGTCCACTGCCAATTCCAAGAAGAGCAATCTTATCATTAGGCCTAAAAAAACTGGCCTCACTCGCTTTAATTAAAGTTAAAGGCAGAGCAGCTGAACCAGTATTGCCAAACATTTCAAAAGTTTGAAAATCACGATCAAGTGGAAGTCCAAGCTGAGTCAACATCGCAAGCCGATGAGCAACACCAACCTGATGGGGAATAATTTTATTAACATCACTATTTTCCCAATTTAAAACGCCGAGACACTTTTCCCAATTTTCTTTAGAAAGCTTTACTCCTGCCTTTAGAAGGGCTTCAGAGTCTGTCGCCATCATTAGGCCTTGAGTCGAACCGTCTCCCTGACATAGCTCAACCGAAGACGAATCAGTCAACGATGATCCACCTAAGATTTTAGGAGAATATGGAGCGAGACTATCATGTGTAAGAAGAAAAGCGACACCAGCAGAACCAATAGTAAGTGAAGCTATAAACGGTTTTATCCGTTTACGGTCCATCGTGGGA
>JBILYY010000251.1:0-3521 GCA_044377495.1 Bacteriovoracaceae bacterium
CGACTGATCCGTCTTTTAGAAAAGGAATAATTGAATCACAAGCCCCAAAAACATATTTAAGATCAGCTTGGCCATCATCTGAAGAAGGAGTTCCCACAGCTAAAAAGATTGCTTCAGCTTTAGTAACGGAGTCATAGTTACTGGCAAAATGCAGTCGGCCTTCTTTGAAATTGGCCTGCATCATTGACTCAAGGCCCGCTTCATAAATTGGACACTCGCCTTTTTTCATTCGCTCAACTTTAGCTGTATCAATATCGATACATGTCACTTCGTGACCCATCTCTGCGAAACAAGTTCCAGTTACAAGACCGACATATCCAGTACCAATAATGCTAAGCTTCATTTTGAGCTCCGTGTGAATGAAAAGTGACCTCATTTTGCTGTAGAATGAGAGCGAAATCAAGGGGCAAATATGAGTATTTCAATACGATTACTGACTCTTACAATACTTTTTTTCGGGTCATTACAGGGTTATGGCCAGGAGAAAAAGTATCAATATCAATTGGCCGGTACTTATCCCGCAAGCCTAACAGGATTAATGGGACCTCAAAGCGTTCGCTTCACCCTGATGTGGAATGAGAAGGACCAAATTATAAATGGATTTTACAAGGATAGTTTTTTTACAAAAAAATCTCCTGTCACTGGCTCGATTGGGATTGAAGGACGAGTTTTTAAGATCAAACTTCCGAGGGTCATTCAGGGCATAACTGATCTCATGCTTACCGAGAATTCAGGCAATGTCGGCATTGCAATGAAGGATTTTCTTGGGGCGAGTGTAAGTCAAGTTTACATTTTGGGGAGGGTTGAAGAAAAGCAGTGACTCGCTTATTTAACCTTATCTTCAAGCTTCTTTAGGCGTCTACAAATGTCATCCATCTTATCATTTTCATTCTTCATCGATTTCTTCAAAAATGAATTAAGGAAAGTTTGATATCCCATTCCTTCATCATCTGCCCTCTCTTGAAGCCACAAAAGGACATCTGCATCTAGTCTGACTGTCTTGGATATTTTTAAATCCTTCGAGATTTTTGCAGAAGGGCGTTTCTTTAGTTTTGAAAGGGTATACTCATTTTTCATATTCAATTACCTCTGATTTGGTGGCCCTTCTGGCAGAAATTATGCGTATCAAATCCATGGAATGTCTTTCACAGTAGATTACTATCAAAATTCTGTTTTTCAACGATCGCCCTATTCGAACAAACCTGTTCTCATCTACAGAATGAATAACATCGTAATAATCTAAAGAAAAATCATCACTCCATACGGAGACCGCTTCAGCGAATCTTATTCCATGTTTTATATAGTTTGATTCATCTTTACTGTCATCCCATTCAAAGTCCATTCTCTCTCCAAGACCATATCACAAAAGTGTTACATTGTACATACGTAGCCAAATCACCCATTAGGTACCGACAACTTGTTGAAAGCTTTAAATCTCCTCTTATCCAAATCAAACTGCTGTTTTTTGAGGCCAAGTTTGATCAGCTCGAGATCTTCTGACTCATATTTTTCATTCAACCAAATACGCTCCCCTTCCTCTCCGCAAAATGTCATAGGAATATTGGAGTGCAAAGGAAAGGGAAGATCTTTTTGAAGTGTGGACCACGGGTAATCTTCAACTCGTGAAACCAAGCCTGCACGAATGGGGTTTTGATAAATGTAGCGGTAAACTTGATAATAATGTCTTTGTGAATCGATCACACTCCAGCGGTAGCGTCCTCCCCAAAGGTGGTTTTCAATTTTCGCGCGACGATTGATTTCAACCGAAACCGAGCGCAAGAAAGAATGCATACATTCATCGATATTTGAAAGTGGCGTGTGGCACAGAAGATGAAAATGATTTCCCATTAAGACGAACGCATGAATTGCTAAGGATCTTTCCACTTGGCAGCGTTTGAGTTGCCTCATCATGATTTGCCAGACCTCTTCAAGGGGAAGCGGAAAGAATTCCTTATTATTACACCTAGAAGTGATGTGATAAGGGTGGATGTCGGACTTGATTAAGAGTGGGCGTGGCATATTAGTTACCTTGTGCTTTGAGGCCAATTTTTTTTCTGGATGATGGAATTTTTGGGGCTACGTGAGAATCAAGATCATCGAGTCGCTCAAAAACGACTTTGAACATTTTTGTGGTGCTTTTATCTAGGTCGTTTATTTTTTGAGAGTTGGAGCTTTCGAGGGCCAGGAAACTTCTGAGTTTTGTGAAGGTTCGCATGATGGCGATGTTAACTGAGATGGCACGGTCGGAGTTTAGGACCCCTGAGAGCATGGCAACGCCATTTTCGGTGAAGACGTAAGGGAGATATTTTCGGTTTGTTAAAGCAGCTTCTTCTTCGGTTAGTTGAAACATGAAGTCGGGTGGGAAACGTTTTAGGTTTCGTTTTACTTGCTGATTTAAGGTTCTCGTTTCAACCCCATAAAGGACAGCGAGGTCACTATCGAGCATTACTTTGTGGCCTCGAAAGGTATAAATCATCCTTTCTAAATTCACCGATTTTTCATCAAACATATTTCGACTCCCATGATCAAAGATCACAATTTGTGATCTTTGATTTTGTTTAGTTTCCAATTATTCCAAACCGTTACGAGCCACTTTCAAATCAAAGGTCACAATTTGTGACCTTTGAAGTATTCGGCTCAAGTAATCAAAGGTCGCAAATTGCGACCTTTGATTTTGTTTATGCGTCCATAATTTCGAGCAATTAAAGAACTTTTCGAATTCAAAGCTCCCTTACCTGGCACCTTTTCAACATTCACCCCAACCAAAAATTGAGATAGAATTTGAAGAGGGAGGATGATGTTGATTCATTTGAATCGAACACCAGGCATTTGTCCGCCAAGGGGTCCACTTTAAATTTGAACTTTCCGAGCATTGAAAGTGAGCATTCCCTCCCCGTTTCTTTTACTGCAAGAAATCTAGGCAAGTTTCATTTCGATAAACGACCAAAATCATTCATCCATTACAGCAACGCCCAAAAATAAGTACCGTCATGAATCCTCCAAAAAGGTACGTGACACCTTTTGAGAATTTGGTACTTTAGAAGGCATGCATAAGCTCACATCTGTTTCATTATTTTTTCTGGCCGCCGGGATTCTCACTTCAGTAACGATTTTATCGGCCTATCAAATTCTTTTCACGATTGCTCTCTTCTACTACACGTTCCAGGCGTACAAGGATAAAGATCTTAAATTACCAACAAGTGCTTATTGGTTGCTGGCATTTAGTTTCGTGGCACTGCTAAGTACAATTATTAATATCGATCTCATTCCTAAACCTTCAAAGAATTTTGGACGAATAAAGTACTTCCTTTACGGCGTCGGTGGGATTTATGTTTTTCGGTATTGGCTTAAAGAGGCCAGTGATAAAACGAAGAAGATCATTGCGAACACATTCTTGGTAAGCGTTGTTATCGGGGGCCTTTATGTCGTGGGTTATTATATTGTTGTTAAGGATGATCCGAGAGGGCGCCCTTTAACTGAGACCATGCGCTACGGGTATGGATCGGCTATGTTACTACTCA
>JBILYY010000252.1:0-3514 GCA_044377495.1 Bacteriovoracaceae bacterium
AGAGATCTCTTCAGAAATAACCTTGGGACCAGTCCAACAGATATCAACATCTTTTGAAATAAAACTCTTTAGACCTTCAACATAACCTAATGGCCTTTGCCCGAATACTTTATCTAAAATCGGATCATAACTGTAGTAGTTGGGACAAAAAATGAGTCCTGAAGGGAAATACTTTAAAGCGAGCTGCACCACTTCAGACTGAACTTTCAATAAATCAGGAGTTGAAGGCATATCATCAAAAAACAAACCCAAATAATCTATTTTGAGTTGAGACAAAATTTCAAATTTTTGTTTGAGGTGAGTCCAATCAGATGAAGAAATTAAACTTCCAAGACCAAACGGACTTAAAGCGATTCCGAATTTCAATTGATGAGCATGAAAAGCATTTCTTAATTTTACTAGATCGGCCAAATATTCTGGGCCCCAGCTTTCACGCCACCCTTTTCTGAGATTGGCATCTCTTTTGGGGGCATAAATATAAAATGAGCCGCCATACTTTTGCATAAAAGGCGCAAAAGACAGTCTTGCCTCGTGACTCCATGCAGGCCCAAAGAATCCTTCCACTATTCCGATTTTTGTCATGGAAACATTGTAGATCGAAAAATCAAATTAGCAAAGCCCCGCTATTAACGGGGCCTTGTTGAGCGTAGAAACGTTTAATCTTTACCACCATTGCTATTCGGATCTTCGTCGACTGCAATCTTGACTAGAGATCCACAGGCGATTGGAAGGGAGGAGTAATTTTTTTGACCATTCATTGTTGCAACAGTTGCTGGAAGTTCAGTATTTGCCGGCACACCATAAATCACAATTTGTCGTCCGGCGAGTCCTAGACTTGATCGTAGTTTAGTAACTCCATCAGAAATATTGTTATCTTTACTGATCAGATCTTTTATCATCTCTGCCATTGAGACATCCTGATGATAGAAGTAGTTACCGGTAAAATCGGCAGATGGAAATTTGGCATCTTTCTCAACTTGCGTTTTTAAATCATTATCCAAAGGAATAATGATCGGGCCATAACTCTTGAAACCTTCAACAGCATCAATCACGCCATCTTTGTTCACATCAGATGCAAGCGTAGGACATGAGTCAGAGATGTGAATGTTTTGAGCATGAACAATCTGCGCCGGTGAACCGTTTACCTTCACTTGGACAATGAAAGAATCGCCTTTAACTTTCACAAGCGCCGTTCCCGAAACATCACCAGCGAGGTGATTATTAATGGGCGCCAGTGTGGCCTGATAGTGACCAGCTTCTGTAAGCAACATACTTTTAGAAGCGGACCCTGAATTGTTTTTGTTCTCATTACCACAAGCGACAATTGATAAAAGTGTGGCGCCGAGAAGAATTGATGATAAATTTTTCATTTAAAGAACCTCCGTGTTAAACACGTTGGCCTTAAAGCAATTTGGTTGCCAATTCTGAGTGATGTGTTTTTAAATACTTTACCGTATGAGACATGAAATTTTGTCCCAAATGACTTGATGAGTGGAGGGTAATATGTCTCAACATCGTTTTGTTTTGATCTTTTTGTTTGTCGCAATCAGCTGCGCAGTTCAAACGAAATACCCAGAGTCATGGTGGAAACCAGTAGCGGTCGAGGGCGCTCCTGCCTGGGAAATTTTGCCACAGGATGCAAAACCAAAAGAAGAAGTCATTCTTTCTGAGCGCAATGAATTAGGAATTCTTTCTCATTTTGCGGCAACACCTTTTTATTATAAAGGAAAACGCTACTCCTCCGTTGAAGGTTTTTGGCAAATGATGAAGTATCCCGACCCTGAATATAAAAATGATGCACGAAACGAAGTAAAATTTCCTTTCACTAGAGAACAGGTTGCTGCCATGACGGCTTTTGAGGCCAAAGCTGCTGGAGATCAGGCCAGTGAGATCATGAAGGGTTTAAATATCGATTGGGTAACCTTTGCGGGTAAGCGCATGACCTATTGTTCAGAAAAGCCAGGTGACCATTTTTATTTGATTAAAGACGCCATGATCAAAAAACTTCGCTACAACGATGAGGTTCGGCGCGTACTTATGGCGACTGGTTATTTAAAACTACAACCCGACCATCATGAAGAAGGATGCAAGGCCCCAGAGTGGAAATACTACCAACTTTGGATGGATATTCGAAGAGACATCCAGCGCAGTCTTTGGTTGGCACCAAACATGCGTCTCTAAAATTGAAAAATTTTAAGGAGTCCATATGGCCATGCAGGAAATTCGTTCAATACTAAAAAGATTTAAAAAAGAGGTCAGAGACATCTGGTTCGATCAAGGCCCAAATTTGAACAATACTAAAAATGATGAATCACATGTGATGGGGCAAGAAGAGAAACTGGATGAAACAATTGATGAAAGTTTTCCGGCCAGTGATCCTCCAGGTCATTTCTCAAAATCTTCAGTAGATAAAGAACTTCACTAATAATAAGCTAAATCACTAAGATTATTGGCCTAAACGCCTTCAAAATCGTTGACAGAATAGGTTAAAGCATCGAAACTTAATTCTCTCAATGGAGACGTGCCCGAGTGGTCCAAGGGAACGGTTTGCAAAACCGTAAAGCCGGCGGTTCAAATCCGCCCGTCTCCTCCATTTTATATTTCCTCCTGACTCAACTGATCTGTTTTATTTTTCGACTTATTCACTATAATAACTAGCATAACATCACGACCTAGCAGGTTTTCATTAATACTTTTAAATTAAAACTCTCATTTCTAATTTTTGCCGCTATGGGATCATTTCTCTATTTCTTTTCCATGCCGGCGATTCTTCAAAATCCCCTCTATCATCAGTTTGTTGATACGAGAATGTTTGGAACAATTCCTAATACACAGGATGTCATTTCAAATATCTTTTTTATTCTGGTTGGTTTTCTTGGCATAAAAGAAATTTTGAGATCAAAAAATCAACAGATGACCTCATGGATAGCTTTTTTTGTAAGCATCATTTTGGTCGCACCAGGATCTGCTTACTATCATTGGTCGCCGGATAATTTCACATTGATATGGGACAGACTTCCCATGAGCCTTGGGTTCATGGCGCTGTTTATGATTATGATTGCAGAACATATCTCAGTAAAAGCTGAAAAGTTTTTGCCATTGGCACTACTTATGGGGATTTCAAGCGTACTGATATGGGCCGTAACAGGTGACCTGCGTTTTTATTTTTGGATTCAATTCAGTTCATTTATTATCATCCCTTTAATTCTCATTCTGTTTCCGTCACGTTACTCTCATAAACATTTTTATGGATTAACACTACTTCTTTACGGTTTTGCCAAATGGAGCGAAGTTAAAGACCAAGAGATATTTAAATGGACCAATAATGTATTCAGTGGTCACACCTTAAAGCACATATTGGCGGCAATCGGGATTGCAGGTCTTTGGTGGATGCTTAAAATTAGAAAAGAAATATCTGAGGAAAAAATATGAAGTTTTTTTTAGCGACCGTACTACTTATTCCTATTTTAGGGGTGATGGTTTTATTTTCGCTTCCACGCCCTCAATTTGAAAT
>JBILYY010000253.1:0-3513 GCA_044377495.1 Bacteriovoracaceae bacterium
ATTACTGAGATTTGGGATAAAAACAATAATACATTTGATGATGAATATTTTAAAGAAGTGATCGCTAAAGTCGTTTTATTTAAAAGTACTGAGGATATTGTTTCAGATCAGGAATGGTATCAAAATAGTTACCGGGCTAACATAGTTACTTACACACTTTCCAAGCTACAAGAGCTGGTGACGGCCCAAGGGCAAGGAAAGCAAATAAACTATAAATATATCTGGGACCATCAAGGTATTTCCGATATTTTAGCAAGCCAAGTTGAAGACATATCCGCGGTGATATTTAAGGTTTTATTGGATCCTAAAAGACAAAAAGAAAATGTGACAGAATGGGCAAAACTTCAACAATGTTTGCTTAAAGTTCAAAATCTTCATGTAACATTAAGTAAAAACTTCTTAAAAGAACTCATCGATCCACCAATACTCAAGAAAAAACAATCAAGCCTCACAATTTTAACTGAGCCTACGTATGGCAGTTATAAGCATTTGAACCAGTTTGAAGCGTTCAAAAATCTTTTGAAGTTTGGTCTCCTGCATAATTTATTGGATAGAGGCGAGACTGATTTTTTAAGGAGTGTCATAAGTAATCCAATTACAAACCTTACTCCTTTGGAATCTAAAAGTTTTTTGATGATAAAAAAGAAGCTTGTCAAAATTGGTTATGAGGAATAGGACAGTATTTTCTAAACATATGTATTTTGACATGTTTGATTTGATCTTTACCTATCGTTTGAATAGTCGTTTAGCAGTAAAATGATTTATAGATAAATGTGTGTTGGTGCAGTAATTGGTGGATTATGACATTAAAAGATTTCCTACTAACCAAAATGAAAATGAGTGGCGTCTATCAACCAGTCATCATTAAGCATTTAATAATGGGTGATGGAAATGCAAAGCTTGAAGAGATTGCCAAAGAATTGGCCACTCTCGATCAGGAGGCCGTCGAGGATTATGTCCAAAAGCTCAAAGTACATCCCAAAAATGTTTTAAAAAAACATGGAATCGCAGAAATCCACAAAGATGTTTATCAATTATTAATGGAAATTGGGGATACGAAAGAAGCTCTTTTAAAGATTTGTGAACAGAAAATTTTAGAATTTGTAGAACAGAGAGGCCTTATTCCCGGAAAACCATCTGGATGGGGCTCTAAGAGAGTTAAGCTATTAACTGATCATCCCTTTTGCAGATTATGTGGGGCTCGACCTACCAAAGATAATGAAGTTGAGCTTGATATTGATCATATAGAACCAGCAAGTCTTGGTGGGAGCGATGAGATAGAAAACCTTCAGGTTTTATGTGCACAGTGCAATCGAGCCAAAGGGAATCAATTCTTGGAAGCTGCTGAAGTTGTTCATGCCAAACATTTAGACATCAAACAAGAATGTGTCTTCTGCACTTTAAGTTCAGAAAGAATTAAATGTAGTGATGATTACATTCTTGTTATTGATGATGGCTTTCCGGTTAGTAAGGGCCATACATTGATTTTGCCAGTTCGGCACATACCGAGTGCTCTTCAGCTTCATGATGTAGAAACGATAAGCATTTTCCGAAAGGCTCAAGAGATTTGTAAGTTGATTCAAGCTGATGATCCTTCAGTCTTGGGATTTAATATGGGATTTAATGTTGGTAGAACTGCTGGTCAGACTGTGGATCATTGTCATTTTCATATAATTCCACGTCGAAAAGGGGATGTTGCTGATCCGACTGGGGGGATAAGAAATATAATTCCTGGAAAGGGGAAGTATTAAAAATATGGATTCGATTTATTTGTTTAAAATTCATCTATAGAAAATTAATTATTACTTTTACATCGTAATCGATAAAAGAAGCTCCGCTAGGAGCTTCTTTTATTTAAAAAAATCAATTAGTTGTTTAAATATCCAAATCTATAATCAGTTGAAAACAGTTCTAGATCTAATAAACACTTCCATACGAGTTGACATCAAACATACTTTATTAGAAAGTCCGCTCATGAATAAATCAATTTTAATTTATAGTTTTTCTGCTGCACTTTACCTTGTTGCGGGAACGGCACAAGCCGATAATCTTTGCCATCGCCGTGCTGAAGCCCGCCGCCATACAGCTACAAGTCAGGCCCGTTTGGCTTACGTGAATCGAGTGAAAAGTTGTAAGACACTGCCTTCTCCAGATAGAGCAGAACAATGTATTCAGGTTGCAAGGGCGACTTTTGAGCGTGATTCTCAAACTGCACGTGCCCAGTATGCTAGAGATGTTCGTGCCTGCGGCACAGAGAGCTAAACGACCTCCATCATCGTAAGATATAATTAGAGCTCCGATAGGGGCTTTTTTTATTTGTAAATCTAGAGCTTGCTTGCCTTCATAAGGAAAAACTCTTTGGACCAGACTTTTTCCACGTCGATTTTTTTCTGGGCATTTAAAAAAGGCGTAACGTCTTCAATTACTTTTTTCCATTCCAAAGCGTTGATTTTATCAATGAGTGCTTCCTTTAGCCATTGTCGATCGACTTTAAGGTTCTTCCCTTCCCATGGGCCCGTTTGTTTTATAGCAGCGGCCAGGTACTCATAGTTGGGTGTCGCTTTTTCTGAAATATACCAACTAAAGTCATACCAGTCGCGGCCTTTGACGAATTTGCGGCAGAGAAGAGCATGGATCTTTCCACTCATGAGTGAGGGGATGTCGTGGGAGAGAATCGAGAAGTCAGTGGGAAATTCGACAAACTTCATTTCAACTTTTGCATGGTCTGGGGGATTAGTGTCGATTTCGACTTTGATATTTATTTTTTTCTTAAGGTCGCGCAAATGTTTTAGCGTGACTAGCTTCTTAATGGAGTCGTCCTTTAGAAAGCGCGTTTGCACTGTCTTGTCGGCTTTTTCCGATCCACTTACTTCCATTTCAAAACCGTAGGCCTGCATGAACTCAGACGTTTTTTCGAGGAAGGGGCCGAGATCAAACTTTCCGGGAGTATTTAGAGCGAAATCGAGATCTTCTGAAAACCGATCAAGGCCATGTATAATGCGCAGACAAGTTCCACCTTGAAAGGCGGCATGTTCAAAAAAACCGCTTTTGGCGAGAGCGTATAGGGCTATTTCTTGTGTAATTTCTTTTAGAGCATTTTCTTCGTCCTGCTCAGTTTTAGCTGCATATTTATCAATCTGTTTTTGCACCAGATCTTTCATCGCATTTCCTTTTTTATTGCCGCAAACAAAGCAAGGCAGGTCTTCTTTTTGTAGGTTTCCGCTAATTCTTCAATGTCTCGCATTTGCAGCTTATGTACATAATTAAGAAGAGCTTCGACATCGATCCTAAGATCACTTTCAATGTCGCTCAAACTTAAATAAGTTTTTCGTTGAGCATAAACCAAATCAAAGAGTGCCTTTATAGGCGAAGCTATGAGTTCCGGACCCGCAGGCGATGCAACACTTTCAATTTCAAGCGGGAAGCACTTCAGGGGAATGTGGTGGTAGGTAAAATCTCCGAAGGGCGTATGAAATGATTTGTTTTCGCGCTTTAGTGAAGCTGAGGTGGTGA
>JBILYY010000123.1:0-10022 GCA_044377495.1 Bacteriovoracaceae bacterium
TCGGGGAAGTTTTCTGTTGAAGACTATTTTGATAGAAACCTAGAGCTTGAAGCGTATTTAGAAAGAAATAATAAAATTAAAGAATTGGAATTGATTCGAAAAATTGGTTCGATGGTTGAAATAACTTCTGTAAGACAGAAAGAACAACTTGGATTAGGACACGCAGTTTTAATGGCAAAAAGCATGGTAGAAGGGGAGCCCTTTGCTGTTTTGTTAGGGGACGATATAATTGTAAATTCTAAGCCCGCGATAAAACAGCTAATGGAAGTTTCACTTGAGAAGAATGGAGCCCCGGTGATTGGTGTAATGGAAGTGCCAAAAGAAGATACTGGCAAGTATGGTATTGTTGCAGGTGAAGTAATAGATAGTCGAACATTGAAAATGAGTGAGATGGTAGAAAAACCAAATCCAAAGGACGCTCCAACAAACCTTGCAACGCCTGGAAGATATATTCTGACTCCCGAGATATTTCAAATATTGGAAAATATTCCAAGGGGCGCAGGTAATGAGTATCAATTAACAGATGCAATCAATATTCTTTGTAAAAGAAAGCCAGTCTACGCTTATAAGTTTGAAGGCGAGAGATTTGATACTGGAAACGTAGATGGATATTTAGATGCGACAATTGATTTTGCCTTAAAGAATCCCGAGACGAGAGAGAAGTTTATTCAATCTCTAAAATATAGAATTAAAAAACACGGAATAACCCTATGATGAAGCTGTTTTTCGCCCTCCTCTTTATAACATCAAATGCCTTCGCATATATCCCAACCGTGGAATCCTTGTTTCGTCATGGAGAAAATCCTGATGTTACTGCCAATGGAGTTGCTCTTACATTTACAGTAAGGAAAATTGAAGCAGGAATAAAGAGCCAAGAAAAAAGCGATGTTTCTCTTTTGAACGAAACCAAATCGGAAGATTATTATAAAATATTTTATACAAAGGTAAGCCAAGATGTTTGGAAGGTAGCTCAGACTCGCTATGAAAACTCGACTTTTAACGAAGCCTCACTTTTGGAGAAAAAATATTCTCCAAACTTCACATCATTCACTATAAAAGGGTCTGCAGAAGAGTCAGAGAAGGGGATTTTTCATGGGATGTTGATCTCAATGATTTTCAATGACGGTACATTTTTAATTAATTATTTAAAATCTTTAGGCGTTCCGGTTAAACTTAATAACGAAATTATTAATCGTCAAAAAGTCACTTTTTTAGCAAGTTATAAGCAGTATTTATTTTCAGTTAATAAAGATCGGACGAATAAGAAAACTGAAATAAACCCTCTTAAGCCAGAAGACCTGGGCTCACGTGAAAAAGTTGACTTGGTCATGAGCGAGCCAATGTATATTGACCAAAAGCAAGTTACGCTCACACGTGAAAACGGTGAAATAGCATGGCTTATAAATGCGGAGCCATTTGAAGCTGTTGTTTCCTATAAAGAAAAGGAAATTAAAAGAATCAAATACAAATCATCTCTTGGTGAATATGAAATGATTTGCAAGGATGACTGGTTAGCAAATGGCTCTCATAGTCTTCCACGCTATATTCTGGTCAAGGATTATAAGGGAGAGTTGTTTCAAGTGGAAATTTTAAACCTGAGACACTATCTTGAAAAAGAAAGTGATATCGTGAGCCGACTTAAAAAATGGGACAGTCTATTAAAAGGAAAAGAATCTTTGGAACCTAAGCCCTCTTTTGTCCTTTAATGAGAGTTGCGAGAGTTGCAGTAAATTACCCGATAAAAAACAATGGGCTTCTCTATTATTATGAAGCCAATTTAAATAGAGGTGACGTTGTTGAAGTTCCTCTAGGTAAAAGAAAGGAGCTCGGCTGCGTAATATCAACCGATGAGTCCTTATCAAAAGAATATTTAGACACTCCCAAAGAAAAAATAAAAAGTATTATTCAGGTCATACCAGACTCACGATTGGAAGAAAGCGAGTTACAGCTCTTTGAATGGATGGCAGGGTATTATCACTATAGTCTAGGGCAAGTGATTTTTGACTGTTTACCAAATAGTTTAAAGAAACCAAGGGCCCTAGATAAGACTTATGGTGAAGGCAAAGATCTCGAATTTATTCCAAACACTCGACAACAGTATATTACACAGGAAATACGAAAGGGCTTGAACGGCTTCAATCGCTATCTGGTCCATGGAGTTACGGGGAGCGGAAAAACCGCCATTTATATGGATTTAATAAAAAAGACTCTTGAAGAAGGGAAAAGTGTCTTATTTTTATTACCTGAAATAAATTTAACACCTCAGTTTACGACAACTTTTTCCCGTTATCTTAAAGCGACAATATTTTCATATCATTCAGAACTTTCTAATTCCCAGAAATATCAAATCTGGCAAATGGCCAGAACAACCAAAGAGCCTACGTTAATACTTGGCGTGAGGAGTTCTGTATTTATTCCTCTTAATAATTTAGGTCTGATTGTAATTGATGAGGAGCATGATACTTCTTTTAAACAAGATGATCGTTGTCCGTATAACGCAAGAGATGTTGCCACTAAAAAAGCACAGCTATTAAAAATTCCCTTAGTTATGGGTTCTGCAACTCCATCTCTAGAAACTTTTTCGGCTTTTCATACTGAAGCGGGAAAAACGAATCTCTTTGAATTAAAAGAGCGAGCGGGAAATGCATTTTTGCCATCCGTAGAACTTGTCGATGCTAGAGAAAAAGTTGATAAAGAACTAGATATCTGGCCTCTTGTACCAAGATCCGTTTCAGCAATACGTGAAGCTCTTGCCAGAAATGAGCAAGTTCTTGTGTTTGTTAATCGCTTGGGTTTTGCAAATTATATGCAATGTCGTGCGTGTGGCCACCAGTTCAACTGTCCTAATTGTTCAGTTACCTTAAGGTTCTATCGTCGGAAAAATATTCTGGCATGCAATCACTGCGAATATAAAGAGCCACTGCCTAATCAGTGCCCCAAATGTTCATGTCTTACCTTGTCCCACAAAGGATTTGGCACGGAAAAAATTCAGGATGTTTTAGTGAAGCTTTTTCCAGAAAAAGTAATTGAACGTTTTGACCGTGAGGAAATAAAAACCTTTGGACAACTGGAAAGTAGATTAAATGATTTCCACGACGGAAAAGTGGACTTGATGGTAGGAACACAAATGCTTTCTAAGGGTCATAATTTTGAAAAAGTTAAACTTGTTCTTATTCTTGGTATTGATAGCCAGTTAAATTTTCCGGATTTTAGATCATCTGAAAGAGTTTATCAGACACTAACCCAGGTTTCAGGTCGTGCCGGTCGCTTTTCACAAGACGGACGAGTATTAATCCAAACGCTCAACGTGGAAAACAAACTTTTTGATATTGTGAAAAATCACGATTTTGATCAATTCTATAAAGATGAATTAAAAATCCGTGAGCTCTGCGAGTGCCCGCCATTTAAAAGATTGGCCATGATTCACTTCTCTTCTAGGTTTCAGGAAAAACTTATACCGCACGTAAGTGAACAGGTTGGCCCAATGTTAAGGTCGCTCATATCGAGCAATTTTCCAGATGTGACTATTTTAGGACCGCGTCCGGCCCACATTGAAAAGAAATCAAACCAATTTACTTGGTCAATATTGTTAAAATCCAAAGACCTCGTTCAACTTCATAACCTATTAAAAACATTCGAAATGAATCATAAGTTTCAAAGCTCAGTTAGTTATAAAATAGATATAGATCCTTATAATATGCTCTAAAGCCTTAAGTTCTCTACACATCTTCCCGAAAAGAAAGTGGGTTAACTCAACTTTTAAGGCGTTTTATGAAAATGTTCGCTGTTGTTATTCTATCTGTTTTTACTATTCCAAGCTATGCCCAAGGCATTCTTGGATCACTACAAACATACCAAGATTCGATCCAGCCTAAGCCGAATACAAAAACGGATGGGACGGATGCAACTGTGAAAGTAGACCCAGTTCAAAAAACTAAAACTTCAGGCGCCTGTACTGAAAAAGTTCAAACTTCGCTTCCATTGGCCTACATTACAGCATTAATAATGGAGAAAAATGGAAAATTAGAAATTCAACACGACTCTCGCAACGGGAAATTATCCGTGAAGTCTGGAGACATGATAGGAAACTGTTCATCTATGATTGAATGGGTTCCAAATGTTCGAATTGTTGATGATAAAAAAATATATTCCATTGAAGCCAAAATTAAAGAGGGTGAAGACTGTGCCGATGGTATTTGTACCTATGATGTTGCGAAAGTTGAAAAAGGCCAATTTAAAGACTTTGAAAAATTAAAAATAGCTCCAACAATGCAGGGTTTTGAGTCTTGTCTTGAAAAGTCAGGAGTCATAAAAGACGGGAAAGTTGTTGCAGATACTATTTATCCTTCGGCAGTAAGTGAAAAGTTTGATGGATACAAAGAAACTGGTGAGTTGTTATTTGTTTCCCACGGTCCTTCATCAAAACTCATTAAACCAAAATACGATGCAAATTTTGTTGAAATTGATCAGTGTGATCATTATGAAAAAATATCAGCGGAAGGGATTACAATTAAGTCCCTTGCCCAAGAAGAGAATGAACGCATTCAGATTGAAAAAGATAAAGTTAGCACATGTGGGGATTATGAACAAATTGCAGACTTTATTGAAAGATACCAAGGTTATTCAGATGACTTAAACGGCATCAGAGATAATTTAATTATTGAAGCCGTCAAAAAAGCATCTAAAGCGATAATTGATGGTAAGTATACAGAAGATGATCTCAAGACAATTGCAGATTTTGAAAAATATGTTGTGCAACCCAAAATCAACCTGGCAAATATTCTTTACACCGAGGCTGAAGGCCTAGAAGGTGAAGACAAAAAAGTCCGCATTGATGAAATGAAAAAAGTCCTGGCTGAACTTGCAACTTTTAATAACACTCCTTTTATTTCTGCAGCAATTGTTACAAAACTTGAAGGTGACGGAAGGTTTTCGGAAGCTGCACAGGCAAATGGAATTAAGGCCATCATAGTCAGTCATTCAAGATTAGGCGCAAAAGAGGGTGGAGTTCTAATCACTCCTGACGTCGCAAAATCGAGGGCAGAAAATTTCAAACAAGCCTATGTAGTTGAGCTTGAAGGTAAAAAAGAAAAATTTGATATAAGAACTGGCCAGATAACAGGCCAAGCCCAGACGTACTCACAATTGGCCACACGTATGCGCCAAAATATTCAAACACGTTCACAAAATTTTTCCCAAGAAATCCAGGAAGAATATGCCCGCACACAGCAGGGCGGATACTGCTATAAAAATCCTTTCAGAAATGTGCAAAGATGTATCCAGAATTCAATGGAAAGAGTTAGCGAGCTTCAGGCGCAGATGCAACATTTTAACCAGGTCGATGCGCAGAGAGCAGCAGAGTTTGATGCTAAAGCCGTTGAATATGCCAAGCTTGAAAAAGAAGGACGTGCTTACGTTGCTAATCAAAATGGCGAAACAGTTGATGAAAGTAATACGCAAGTCGACAATACTGTTCCAGGTCGCAGAAATGAAGAAGGCTACGCCTTTAATTTTCAAGGAACGAATCAGCAACAAGGTCAGAATGGGCAACAACAGCAGAACGGAAACCAATATCAGCAACAAAATCCTTATGGCCAACAACAACAGTATCAACAGAACACAAACCCTTATGGACAGCAAAACATGTTTTCCCAACAGAATCCATATGGACAACAACAGCAGTACAATAATCCGTACCAGCAGCAACAAAATTATATGGGTCAGCAAAATTACGGCGGCCAGTTTAATGTAGGGGCCAATTTTGGTGCAAACATGGGCGGACAGCAGAGCCCGTACGGTAATTATCAACAACAAGGTTATGGTCAGCAACAGCAATACGGGAATCCATATCAACAACAAGGGTATGGCCAGCAACAGCAGCAGTACGGTAACCCTTATCAACAACAAGGTTATGGTCAACAACAGCAAGGACAAGGCTATTGGTCAAGTCCCTATCAAGCCTATGGTAATTACAATATGTACGGTCGTTAAAAGATATTGAATAAAAAAAAAGCCCTCTTTCGAGGGCTTTTTTTTTGCTTAAAACTCTAATGTTGCTCTCAGGCCACCACCGTGAACATTCGCTAGCGAAAGATCTTCAGTATCGTTTGAGTAAGCGTAGTAATCGCCAAGTTTCCAGTAAGCGTAATAGCCGCTGATTGTTACATTTGGATTCCACTTGTAATCAAATCCAAAATCTAACTCGAAGCCCATATTTTTATCTTGTTTCTTAGTACTAGTAAAAGCATAGCTCTCTTCGTGGTGATAAGCTCTATTCCCACTACCTTCAGCTGTTTCCATAGCATTTGCCATAATCAGCGCACCCTTCCAAAGCCATTTGTCTGTTTTATAATTCGCATGAATTTTATAAAAGCGAGAATTGGTTATGGAGGAATCAAATATACTTCTTCCACCCTCAGAGAAAGCTGCATAATTGTATTTAAACATTAGTTCTGCGATTTGGTAGTTTGGATGTAGGTAGGCTGCTTCAAATTTGCCACTTTCGCCTTTGTCACCGCTAACCTGACCTGCAATCAATCCAAGGTCCCATTTAGGATTAAGATCGTACTTAACTTCAAGAATATAAGCATTGGCATCCAACTTAGATGAGCCAGAACCATCTTGATAGACATCACCATATTCGCCAGATTGCAATGAAGCCTCGAAAGCAACTTTCAATTTATTCCATTTTTTTGAAATAAAAGGCTCAATAACAGTTACAGAGGTGTTTCCACGAGGAGTTGTATCTGCGGTAGTGTCATCAGCATTGTAAAGTGAGTTTTTAGTTTCAGAAGATCTCTTGGCATAAAGCACACTGACGATGAGATCACGATTTTTATTATCGTACTTAGCAACAACGCCAAGTTCTCGGACATCAAAGCTACCGGATGCTTCTGCTTTATCATTCGTGCTGCTAGTACTTGAAATTTTACCGTAATAAGGGACTAAGCTAAAGCTTCCAATTTTCATTTCGGCTTCGATACCGTCATACATTGAGAAGAATCGATCCCAAGGGTCGTTCCCAGCATCATAAATGACACCAAGTCCATATTGCTTACTCATGCGACCAATCTTAATCAGGGCCGTATCCGCATACATCTCCATGTACATTTGATTAATATTTAAACCACTGTTCTGGGCAGGAGTTGTGAAGAAATAAGCATTATTTCCTGATCCGTCCTGATTGTTTGCAGAATTATCACCAGCAAAACCGCCGCGAATATGTCCAGACGAAAATTCCCCCTTGAGGGTTACTCCATCATTTACGATAATTTGTGGATTAAGTTTGAAAACGTAGGTTTGAAAATTGGCATCACAGTCGCCAGAAATTCCCTGTGTACCAGTTTTGGCAGCAGGATTTTTGGTCACATCATCGTTGGTGCGACAGGTATTATTGATCATGTTAGTATCGGCCCCAAAGACCCCGGTCCAGTCGATAGGAAGAGCCATCGCAGAATTGATGCTAAGAGTAGAAATAAAAAGACTACTAATTAAACGGAACCTTTTAACGGCCACTGGAACTCCCTGCTAGAGACAAAATTAATTAACAAACTCTATAAAATCCCTCGGGATGTGGGAAGCCCTGAGATGCAAAAAACCTTGAAAGTATATATTGCATGACTTGCAAAAAAAGCTCGATTAATCTATATTCACTGGACGTTTAAAAGAACGATGTAGGGGTGTCGACAAGTGGTAAGTCAGCAGATTTTGATTCTGTTATACGCAGGTTCGATCCCTGCCACCCCTACCACTTTTAACCAATCTTGTTAAGGAGTTTAGAGTGAGACGTATCGTCCTTGTCTCGGGTACCTCGAATCCTACTCTTTCCAAAAAAATCTCAGAATTTTTAGACATTCCCCTCGTTAATCCCCAAATTAGACGATTTGCTAATGGCGAAGTTTATTGTGAAATTGAAAAAAACGTACGTGGCGCTGACGTTTTTGTGCTCCAATCGACTTGCGCACCTGTTAATGAAAATTTAATGGAACTCCTTATTATAATAGACGCCCTCAAGAGAGCATCAGCGTTATCAATTACCGCTGTTGTCCCGCATTATGGTTATTCTCGCCAAGACAGAAAAAGCGCACCTAGAACCCCGATAACTGCGAAGTTAGTTGCCGATATGATGACTGTGGCCGGCGCTTCTCGTGTAGTGACAATGGATTTGCACGCGGGTCAGATTCAAGGATTTTTTAACATTCCTTTTGATAATATTTTTGCTTCTCCGGTTCTCTTGGATTACATCCAAAAAAATCTAAACCGCGAAAATCTCGTTTGTATTTCACCGGATGCTGGTGGTGTTGAAAGAGTTCGCCATTTTGCCAAGAAACTTTCAACTGAAATAGCACTTATCGATAAACGTCGTACTGGTCCCAACGTTGCTGAAGCCATGAACGTCATTGGAGATGTTAAAGGTAAGGACTGTATTATTATCGATGACATGATTGATACCGGTGGAACCTTAATTCAAGCAGCTCAGGCACTAAGAAAAAATGGCGCAAATAAAATTTATGCGACTGCGACACATCCTGTATTCTCAGATCCTGCTATTCAACGCATTTCTGAATGTGCTGAACTTGAAGAAGTTATCATTACGGATACAATTCCTCTGAGTGAAGCTGGTAAAAAATGTCCAAAAATAAAAGTTGTTTCTACAGCTGATATTCTTTCTAAAGCCATTCACCGAACATTTAATCATGATTCGGTAAGTTCACTCTTCATTTAATCATGTTCCAACTTGTTGTTGCTTTAGGTAATCCTGGCCCTGATTATGCGACAACAAGGCATAATATTGGGTGGATGCTTATAGATGCATCTCCAGCATTTCGTTCTTCCATTTGGAAATCTAAGTTTAAAGGTCTTTACGCTGAAGGTTCACATAAAGGTCACAAGTTCTATGGCCTAAAGCCGCAAACCTTCATGAATCTTTCAGGGGAATCCGTGCAACCTCTGGCAGCATTTTTCAAAATAGATCCATCCAAAATTTTAGTAATCCACGATGAACTGGATATTCCCTTTGGACAGGTGCACTTTAAGATGGGCGGGGGCCTCGCCGGCCACAACGGCCTCAAGTCCATTGCCGCAAGTATAGGGACCGATCTATTTGCCCGTATGCGAATTGGAATTGGTAGACCAGTACACGGAACCGTGGCTAATTGGGTACTTAGCCCCTTTGGTAAGGAGGAGCAGGTCCAATTGCCTCTGTTAATCGAAAAATTACATGACCCGATGCTTACCTGTGTGGTAGATGGTCTAGATAAAGTTGGAATTTATAATAAAAAGAATTTTTTATCTTAGGAGATATGTATGGGAATGAATTGTGGAATTGTAGGGTTACCGAATGTTGGTAAATCGACAATCTTCTCGGCCCTGACTTCGGCTCCTGCTGAAGCTGCCAATTATCCTTTCTGTACTATTGAACCAAACGTAGGAATTGTTCACGTTCCAGATATTCGTTTAGAAAAAATTGCCAAACTTGTTGGCCCTGAAAAACTCATTCCTGCCATTACTGAGTTTGTTGATATTGCTGGTTTGGTTAAAGGTGCCTCAAAAGGTGAAGGCCTTGGAAACCAATTTTTGGGTCACATCCGTCAGGTAGGAGCTATTTGTCACGTGGTTCGCTGTTTCGAGGATAACGATATTATCCACGTGGCTGGTAAGGTTGATCCTGCTTCAGATATTGAAGTTGTAAACATTGAGTTAGCTTTAGCAGATCTTGAATCTGTCATGAAGAAAATTTCTACTCTTGATAAGTTTTCGAAGTCTCAGGATAAAAAGATTTCAGACAAAGCAAAAATTGCTAAACCAATTCTTGAGCGAGTTCAAAAAGTTCTTGAAGAAGGTTATCCGGCCCGTTCATTAGGTCTTGAGCCTGATGAGGTAGAAGCCATTTCTGATCTTCAATTAATCACGATGAAGAAAATGCTCTATGTGTGCAATGTAGATGAGGCCAACATTTTAAAAGAAAACGATCATGTAAAAAAAGTTCGTGAAATTGCAGCCAAAGAAAACGCAAGCGTCAT
>JBILYY010000124.1:0-10019 GCA_044377495.1 Bacteriovoracaceae bacterium
GCCGCCCACTTTGTAATCCAAAGAGTGGCTATAACAAATACAGCAAACATGGAAATGGCAGTCCAGTTAACGGCCTGCTTTTCAAGTTGCCCTAAATCAGCGCCTGCTGCAACTGCTCGAGAGATAAATAAGTTCATTTTGTTTCCTTCAAAATCTCTTGGGTAAGATCGTCAAACTCTGTATTAGCGCGACGTACGTATAGGCCAGTAAGAATAATCGTAAATAAGATCATACCAATGCCAATGGGGATACTAAGCGTAGTAACGCCTGCGCCAATAGGCCTTGCTAAAAAATCTTTGTTAAACGCGACCAGACAAATAAAGCCAAAATACATAAACATCATCACGAATGTGAGAAACCAGCTGTAACGGGATCTCGTTTTAACTAATTGTTGAAATTTGGGATTTTGCGAGATCTCAAGTGCTTTTTTATGAATCATAATTTGTTAACCTCGTTCAATCAGGGGGATTTTACAATTATCTAACATTTCATTCAAGGCTGCCAATTGATAATTAGCTTCACCCTATTAGTTAATACGTGTAATATGAAAAAATATCAATTTTAAGGATTATTATGCAAGGCCAAAAGACTCAGCTGAATTTATCCATTTTAAAAATAATTTGGGGTGCTTTACTCGGTTCCCACTTAATGTACGGTTTGGCATTAAACTTTCTTGTAGGCCAAAATAGCAATGTAACAGAAGAAGTAAATTCATTCTTTCTACCTCTGTTGAGCTCAATGGCGATAATTCTTTTCTTTATAGCCATTTTTTCTCAAAAGTATTTTTTAGGGATTGCAAAAAAACAGCTAGTGGTAAAATTTGGGCAAGTTGATTTATCTAGACTTAATATTGAAGATTTAATTGCAAATTTCATCTCTCCCTATGTCATTAGGTTAGCGCTCTTTGAAGCAGTGGCCTTGTTTGGTTTTTCTCTTTCTTTCTTAAATAAAGATATTAAATATTTCATTCCATTTGCCACGGTAAGTATTGTGGCCTATTTCTTTAACTTTCCATCGGAAGAAAAAGTCAGGAATGCTTTCAAGTAAATCGCAAAAAGGGACAACATGGAAGACAGTGAATGGCTAAGCCAAGATGACAAAAACAAAATGGAATCATTGAAAAATGAATTGGCGAAGCTGAAGGCTGAACATAAGAAATTTGCCAAGAATAAAGGCACTCTGACTCCTGAAGATAAGGAGAAGTGGAGGCTTAATTCACAGCGAACAAATCAAATTTATATTGATATCAAAGATTTGCGATTTAAAAATGTAATGAACGCCGGTAAAGCCTGAGGTTTGTCAAAATCGCTTGCAAGAGTATTAGTCGGGTATGTCCATTTTTGCTTTAGGATTTGATTACGTCTAAGATATGTGAATATCTTGATCAAGGACTATTAATGCGCCGGATTTTTTGGATCTCTTTTCTTGTAATCTTCATTTTTCATATTGTGACTTATTTTATATTTCCACTCGGTTTGTCTTTGATGCTCGTTACAATACCCTTATTTCTTTTGGGTCTTTCGGATATGTTTCAGTCAAAACATACCATTCGTAGAAATTTTCCCGTCATTGGCCATGCCAGGTATTTATTAGAGATGATTCGTCCCGAGGTTAATCAATACTTTATTGAATCTAATACCGATGGAGTTCCTTTTTCTCGAGAAGAGCGCTCACTTGTTTATCAACGTTCTAAAAAAGTTACTGATACTCTGCCATTTGGAACTCAAAGAAACGTCTATGAAGTTGGTTATGAGTATGTGCCTCATTCGCTTGCTCCTGTACATATTGATCCTAAAAAATTGAAAACAAGCGTTGGTGGAAAAGATTGTTTGAAACCTTACCAGGCCTCAATTTTCAATATTTCGGCCATGAGTTATGGATCCCTAAGTCAGAATGCGATTCTGGCACTTAATGGAGGGGCAAAAGATGGCGGGTTTGCGCATAATACGGGTGAGGGCGGGTTTTCAAAGCATCATCAACAAAATGGTGGGGATATCATTTGGCAAATTGGCACAGGTTATTTTGGCTGCCGAGATGATCATGGAAATTTCAATCCGGAACTCTTTAAAGAAAAATCACAGGCAGACCAAGTCAAGATGATTGAAATCAAACTTTCTCAAGGGGCAAAACCTGGCCATGGAGGAATACTTCCAAAAGAAAAACTCACTCTCGAAATATCACAGATCAGAAATGTTCCAATGGGTAAAGACGTCATTTCTCCTCCTTGGCATTCAGCTTTTTCATCTCCTAAAGAATTATGTCTATTCATAAAAAAACTGCGTGATCTATCAGGTGGCAAACCGGTAGGAATAAAATTATGTATTGGCCGTGAGTCAGAATTCATGAGTCTTTGCAAGGCGATGATCGAAACTTCAATCCATCCGGACTATATATCAATAGACGGAGCTGAAGGTGGAACCGGTGCTGCCCCGCTCGAATTTTCCAATTCAGTGGGCATGCCAGGACAGGACGCAATCGTATTTGCTGTTGATACTCTACGCGGATTCAATCTTAAAAAAGATATTCGGGTTTTTGCTTCAGGCAAACTCACTTCTGCTTTTGGTATCATTCGCCACTTATGCCTTGGCGTAGACGTTTGTTATGCTGCCAGGCCTTTTTTGCTTTCTTTGGGCTGCATCCAGGCACTTCGTTGTAATACCAATGATTGCCCAACTGGAGTAGCAACGCAAAACCCTCAACTCGTCAGTGGCCTGGTGGTTACTGACAAACGAACTCGAGTCAAAAACTTTCATGAACAAACACTTAACGGTGTTGCAGAAATTTTAGGGGCGATGGGAATTAAAGATCATCAAACCCTTTCCCCGCATTTTTTAAAACGAAGAGTGTCCCAGTTTGATGTGAAAAGTTTGGCGGAAATTGTACCCTGGGTTAACGAAGGGTCATATCTTTTGGGAGATATTCCTGAACGGTGGAGAAAAGATTTTGATGAATCATCGGCCGAAAAGTTTTAGGATTTAAGTCGCATTATTTTAGTAATAGCGACTTTTCCAAAATACTTCCTTCAGAACTTGAAGGAGGTATTATTCCCATGAGAAAGGCCAACGTTGGGGCAATATCCACAACCTGCCCACCTGCATATAATCCCGCCTTAAAGGGCTTTCCTGCAAAGATTATTGGCACGTATCTATCATAGGAATAGCCACTCATGTGAGTTGATGCCGCATAGGCGATCACATAATTTGGTTTGGGAATCATTGTGATATCACCACTTCTTCCTTCGAAATAAGTTTTGAGGATTTGTCTTTCATGTTGCTCTTGCGGAAGAGTTCTTCTTCTCACGTCGGAGCCGGAAAAAACTTCTGCAACTCCAACCAGTAAATCTTTTTTTGCAGTGAAATATTTGGCAATTTCATCACGAACTTTAAATAGATCCAGTTCTTTTTCCTTGAGCACTTTTTGATTAAGATAAAAATTTAATTCTGATGGATCAAGAGTCCAGCGAGCTGATGCTTTTCCATATTTTTGTATGAGGAAATTATCCATTTCAAGAGCTATGGCCGCCTGGTTCACATTTCCTGAAGGGATTTTATGTTCTTGGAGAATAACCGGATTTCCCGTTACGCCATGATCAGCAGTTAAAACGATCCATGTTGAATCAAGCCCACCAGGAATCTTGGAATTGATATAATTCAAAAAATCTGAAATAGCTTTGTCTTCTAGAACAGTTGTTTCTCTAATTTCATCACTTTCCGGTCCAAATTGATGTCCAACATAGTCATGACTCGAAAAACTCATCGCCAATACATCAGTCGATGCTCCTTGGCCTAATTTGAATTCTTCAATTGCTTTAGTTGCAACTTCAACCGGCATGTCGATTGCGGCTGGAAAAAGTAAGCTTGTCGTACCACCAACTTTTGCCTTATGGGGAAAGGCTTGGCCCATTTCTTTTGTATATTTTGATGAAAGAACTTGGGAGTTTGTATTTGAAGTACGATCAAGTTTTTTTATCCAAACTTGCTCAGTCCCTAATTTCTTTTGCAGGTTTTGATTTATATCAATAAGCCATTTCGGAAGTGCGGTCGTATAGTATTCACTAGAAACCCATTTGAAAGATTCAAGGTCGAACCAGAGTGCCAAATCAGGACGATGTCCTCCCATTAGAATTGCTGAACGATCCTTGAGAGCAATTGATACAACTTTAGATTTTGGGTAAGCATTTTTAAGTTCATCACCAAAAGTTGTTCCGATTAAATTTTTAGGAGAAGTTCCAACGTGAGTATTTGATGGATTGGCGCCGACTGTTTTTTGATTTTGATCTTCCGTACAGTAAACAAACTCCTGTGTGTCTTTATTATACCAATCATTATTTGGAATGCCGTTTTGATAGGGGTACGAGCCTGTTAGAATAGTGGCATGGCCTGGCCCAGTCATGTTTTGGAGTATTCCGTATTCAGCGTGCGAAAAATAAGCACCTTTTTGCATGAGATAATTGAATCCACCAACTTTGTTCCCCATCTTTGCAGGTCGAAAAAGATGTGAAAGTTTTTGTAAATAATCTGCTCTAAATTGATCTATCGAAATGACTAAAATCAGCTTTGGTCTTTCAACTTTTGAAATCGCAGTTTGATGAAATGCCAGACATAATATAAAGAAGAAAATTAATTTCATTTGATTACCTGTTTTTTTATTGAGAGTTCTTCGTAAGTTGTCCTAGGATCAACTTCTCGTGAAAAATTTAAATCTGGATAGGCGAGTAGGACGATCTCAAGTGTTGTATATACTTTTGAGCCTTCGCCCAAATGCCCACCGAGAGTGGCTCCTTTGCTGTCAGAAACACTAAGGTGTAGGTGTGAACCGCTTGTTGCACCTAGCGTACCGCTTAAGGAAACCACCTCACGAAACCCATCGAGGGCGACCATTTCTTTTTGGTTTGCATAGCGCATAACTGAAACTTTGAGACTTCCCACTACCGAAGCAACAGAAGCCGCAGCGATTTTTTTCTCAATCACATAATTCATCAACACTACTTTAGGGTCTTCGTCTGGCCCAAGACGAAGAACGTGAGCCTCGACGTTACTTTTCATGGGAAGAACCTCCAGAGAGTGAGCTGAAAATATGAATCCGGAAAAGAGAACTAATGTTCTAAATAATAATTGTGTCATTGCGTAATTATACTTCTTTAAAAGGAAGCTGTAACGAGAGTTCTTTAATACTCTCTTCCAAAACAACCTTTTCCTCTGCAATATAGCGGCTTATTCCCATATGAAACTGTTCATTTTTTAGTTGGTGTGCACTGTATGTTTTTGTGGGCCTAAAGCCTCTGGAAATTTTATGTTCTCCTTGGGCACCCGCTTCAAATACATTTAGTTTCTTTTGGATGCAAAACTCAATTCCTTGATAATAACAAAGTTCAAAATGTAGATTCTCAACTTCCACATGAGATCCCCAGTATCTTCCATAAAGTTTGTCAGAATCATAAAAAAACAATGAGCCGGCAATTGCTTCTGTTCCGTTGGAAGCCTGCACATATAAAATGTTTTCTTTCATCGTATCGAAGACTAAAAGGAAAAAATCTTTCTTGAGATAATCAATTGCATTTTTTTGATCTATGGTGGAAAGATAAAATTGATACATTGTTTCTGCATGCATAGGCGTTAAATCATTTCCTGTGAATTGATGAATTTCAAGGTCAGGGAAAATGCGCTCTTTTCGAACTTGTTTGGCCTTTCGCCCCTTCATTTTCTGCAAGTAATCTTCAAAATTATTAAATCCATTATTGATAAAATGATATTGCATGCTTTCTCTGATGAGATAGCCCTGATTTTTCAGGAAAGGTATTTCCCCTTCATTCAAAAAAAGTAAATGTGAAGATGAAAATTGATAAGTTTTATAAAAGTCATGATAGGAGTTTAGAAGATTTAAAGCAGAATCCTGTTTAAAATCCGGCATGAGGAAATGCGTCGTTGTAATGGGGGTAAAGGGGATCATTGAAGTGAGTTTGGGATAGTATTCCACCCCATTTTCTTTATAGGCATTGGCCCATTGCCAGTCGAAAATATATTCACCATAGCTGTGACTTTTGACAAAGCTATAAAAAATAGAATTTTCTGATTCATCAATAAAATACAAGGGAAGCCAGCCTGATCCGGCCCCAATTGATTGGCTTTTTTCCAGAGCGTAAAAGAAGTCATATTGTAAAAAGGGTGACTTATTGGCCGCAGCCTTGTCCCAAAAGGCTTTTGGGATATTCAAAATTGACGTTTGAGGTTTTGTTGGCCGCACAGCGTGATTCCTGTTATAAATTGCCTATGAATAAACCAATTTCCCCAGCTTGTGAAAGAAACCAAGAACCTATTCTTCAGATTCTTAAGGATTTTATCACACATGAAGACAGAAGGCTTCTGGAAGTAGGCTCTGGAACTGGCCAGCATGCAGTATACTTTGCACCACATTTTCCTCAATTAGAATGGCATCCAACTGATGTGGCCGGAAAGCTAAAAGGGATTAACTTGTGGATTCATGAAGCCCAAGTTCCAAATATTCTACCTCCTGTTCGATTAGAAATTGGCAAGGATGATTTTCCAAAGCTTAAGTTTGATGTGGTTTTTACGGCAAATACGTTTCATATCATGCACTGGAAAGAGGGGAAATCATTTATCAAGTTACTTGGTCATCGCCTGCGTGAAGGTTCTCGGGCAATTTTTTATGGGCCTTTTAAATATGAAGGTGCCTTTACATCTCCCAGTAACGAAGCTTTTGATCGTCAATTGAAAGAGGGCGATCCGCTAAGTGGAATTCGATCTTTTGAAGATGTAAACAATGCCATGATTAAAAACGGATTTGAACTTGTTCAAGATATTGATATGCCGGCCAATAATCAGATGCTTATTTTTTCAAGGCTTAAATTCGTTAGCGAGAGATCTTAAAAGGGATTCACTTGGATTGGACAACATGGAGAAAGGCTACATGTCTTCCTGAATGCTGGTGCGAAGCCGCTCGGACAGGCTCATGGATTCTTGAACCGGTGAACACTTGGACTAACCTGTTTTTTATCTTAGCTGGCGTGGTATTATTTTTAAAGGCAGAAAAGTTAACCACTAAAACGAATCGACTAAATTCACTTGTGCTCTTTCCCCGCCTTTATGGTTTTGCCTTGATGTTTGTGGGACTAGGTTCTTTCTTTTACCATGCCTCTCAGACATTTGCAGGGCAATGGTTCGATGTCTTTGGTATGTATTTAGTTTCCATGTTTTATATTTTCTATAATTTTTATCGAATAGGTAAACTTCAGGAAAAGTCATTCCTGCTTTTTTATTTTGTTTCCTGTCTACTATTGGGATTTGTGATTTATTACCTCCCTGATACTCGGCGCTGGCTTTTTGGTGTCAGTGTTGCTTTTACATTAGTTCAATCGCTCTGGATTCAAAAACGCTTTAAAGCAATCATTAATCAAAGGTATCTTATCGGTGCTGTTGCCGCTTTCGTATTTGCTCAAACAGTTTGGATTCTCGATAAAAATAGAATTTGGTGTGATCCCTATGCCCTGATTAACGGGCATGGCCTTTGGCACATCTTCTCAGGAGTTGCTGCCGTTTCAATTTATTTCTATTTCAATTCAGAGAGAAGTAGTAGAAGACTTCCATCTTTTTAATAGCAACGAATTTGTGACAACACTTACTGAACTCATCGCCATTGCCGCGCCTGCTACAACGGGATTTAAATAGCCAAATGCTGCGAGTGGAATTCCAATCACGTTATAGATAAATGCCCAAAATAGATTTTGCTTTATTTTTGAATACGTTTTGCGCGAGATCGAAATGGCATCAGGTATAAGTAGAGGGTTACCTCGCATGAGCGTAATCCCTGCTGATTGCATAGCTACATCCGTGCCCGTAGACATGGCAATTCCAACGTGAGCAGCTGCCAGTGCCGGAGCATCGTTAATGCCATCTCCAACCATGGCCACAATCTCCCCTTGGCCTTTTAATTCCTGGATAATTTCCGATTTTTGTTGAGGTAGAATTTCTGCACGCACAAAATCGATACCTAATTCCTTAGCAACTAAGTTTGCGCTCTCTTGATTATCTCCTGTCAGCATTATTGTTTTGATACCTAGTACCTTCAGCTTTTTAATCGTGCTTATCGCTGATTCTTTAATAGTGTCCTTAAAAGTTACGATTCCGATAACTTTGTTGACTGGTAACTCTACTAAAAATGAAACAGTCTCTCCTAAAATCTCACGATCGTGTGCCATGCTAAATACTAATTCATCTTTGATATTGAATTCGGATAAAAATCTCTTACTCGCAAGTACATATTTCGTATTATTGATCTCAGCTTCGACACCACGACCTGGTAAAGCCTTGGTTGAAATTGCCTGCAAAAGTGAAATATTTTTTTTGCTGGCTTCATTTAGGATAGCCTTGGCAAGCGGATGTTCACTCCCGTTTTGAATGGTGGCAAGCAAAGTTAAAATTTCGATTTCTGTTTTACCAAAAGTATAAAGTTGACTGAGAGCGGGTTTGCCCTCTGTCAGTGTTCCAGTTTTATCGAAAGCGATGATTGTTACAGAATGCGTGATCTCAAGCGCCTCTGCATCTTTTATAAGAATTCCAGCTTTGGCGGCAACACCCGTTCCAACCATGATAGAAGTTGGAGTTGCAAGTCCAAGGGCACACGGACAAGCAATCACTAAAACTGCAACACCGTGGATAATTGCGGTCTCCCAGTTACCCAATATATAGGCAGTTGCCAGGATAGTAATAAGTGCAATTATCAGAACGGTGGGTACGAAATAGGCGCTGACTTTATCTACCAGCCTTTGGATTGGGGCCTTAGCGGCTTGAGTATCTTCAACCATTCTAATAATTCGTGCGAGCACCGTTTCCGAACCAAGCGCAGTCACTTCAACTTGAATAAGTCCATCTCCATTAATTGATCCACCAATTACTTTATCCGATTCATCTTTATCCACTGGTAAGCCTTCGCCAGTGATAAGGGATTCATCAACTTGAGTTTTACCTTTTTTAATAATTCCATCAACGGGAATTCTCTCACCAGGCCTTATAACTACCAAGTCAGAAATTTTCAATTCTTCAATGGAGATTTCCAATTCTGAATTATGTCTTATGACCTTTGCAGTTAAAGGTCTGAGAGCTTGCAAAGCCTTAATGGATGCAGTTGTCTGCATTTTTGCCCGAGATTCAAAATATTTACCTAGTAAGACCAGAGTAATAACGACTGCTGATCCTTCAAAATATAAATGAACATGACCATGAAGTAGCAGGTATAAGCTTAGTCCCCAGGCAGCAGTTGTTCCGATGGCAACGAGCAGTTCCATGTTTCCAGTTTTCGCCTTGATGGCACCCCAAGCTGATTTATAAAATCTAGATCCGATTATGAATTGAATAGGAGTCGCAAGGATTAGTTGTAGCCAAGGGGAAGGCATAACATGGAAGCCGAATAGCTCAAAGAACATGGGCAGCGCGAGCGGCAAAGTGAGCACTACGGCAAAAATGATGAAACGCTTCTCTTTTTTTAAGTCATTTTCTTTAGTACTCGAAGCCTCAAGAGATGCTTCATATCCCGCATTTGAAATAATATCCACAATCTTAGAAGTCTGTAATATTGAATCATCGAAAAAAATGTTGGCTTTCTCCGTTGCAAGATTAACGGATGCAGAAGTAATCCCTACATTTTTATTTAAGGCTTTTTCAATTCTGTTTACGCATGATGCACATGTCATGCCTTTGATATTTACACTGATTTTTTTTTGCATATATTTTCCTGCGCTGTTTATATCTCAATAAATTCCATTAAGGGAGAAGTAAGTGCTTATGGCCGACTTCGTTATTGAACTAATTTGGAATTTATTAAGATTTTTCCCAATTCTTTAAGCATATGCTTTTAAGTTGAAGTCGATTTTACCTACCTATAAAGGTTTATTTATGTGTTTTTCGGCTGCAGCAAGTTTTAGTGCCAGTGGAGTACTCCTTGTTGCAGGTGCCGCGAGTCTGTCTAAAGTAACCGAACGATCACAGATCCTGCTGGCCAGCACT
>JBILYY010000254.1:0-3481 GCA_044377495.1 Bacteriovoracaceae bacterium
ACTCGAGGAAGATCACTAAGCTCATGATGGCGATAATGAACCTTGCTTGCTTGGCGCCAGTTTCCATCAGGAACAATAAGCTGAATCGGTAGATTACTCTCGGCCACAAATTGCTGATCAAGTTCAACAGCATTATCCGATGGATAAAATAATAATGTTCGGTATTTTGGTGATAACAGGTCACTTAAATCTAAAGTTTCACGACCCTCTCCACGAACGCGCATTTCACTATTTGTAAGTGCCTTCAAGGCAAGTCTGCCTGTATTGGTTGTGCGTTTTAGTTCTTTAGCATGAAAAACTAAGGAGATTTTTGTTTTAAGCGTAAGCGATGGGATGTGCTCGCAAATGCAACGATCCTTATGAAGGAAGCATACCTGGCACGGGTCTTGGGGTTTTCTTTTTCTGGCTATAGTTTTAATTTGATTCATCGCTTTCTGTATTTGTACACTCACAAACTGGCCAAAGAAAAGCCTTAAGAATGGTTTTTGCCTTCCTTTTGCTATATCTCCAGTTTAAGCTATTCATGAATAAAAATGATGGCAATTGCTTATGAAGAAAAAAACGAAAATATCTAAAGTTGCCGGCCCAAAGAGGGTCACTGCGAAACGTGCCACTCCCATCAAGAAGAAAATCCCACTTAAAGCAGACTTTCCTATTGTCGGCATTGGTGCCTCGGCGGGCGGATTGGAGTCGTTAAAAGAGCTCTTCTCGAATTTGCCAATCAACACGGGTATGGCATTTATCGTCATTCAACACCTTGACCCGAAGCATGAAAGCTTAACGGCCGATATTCTCAGTAGATCTACAAAAATGCCTTTAGTCGAAATAGAAGATGGCATGCAAGTTAAGCCTAATCATGTTTATGTTATCCCCCCCAATCGCAACTTGGGGCTTTCTCGAGGAAAATTGAACCTTCTTCCCCGTACAGAGAGCCGGGGACAGCATATGCCCTTGGATTTCTTTTACCAAACACTTGCTGATGAGCGTAAAAATCAGGCCATCGGGGTGGTACTGTCAGGAACAGCGACTGACGGAACCAACGGACTTCGAGCGATTAAGGACGAGGGCGGTTTTACCCTCGTGCAAGAGCCTAGATCCGCTAAATATGATGGTATGCCTAGAAGTGCAATTGCTAGCGGCGCGGTGGATTTTATTTCTACTCCTAAGGGGATAGCTCTTGAGCTTGCCAGGATCTCCAATCATCCGTACCTAATCAAAAAAAATGCAGAATTCGAAACTACGAAGCCTATGTCCAATGATGAAAGTCTCGCTAGAATATTTTCTCTGCTTCGAGGCAATACCAATATTGATTTCACTCATTATAAAAAAAATACCATTCATCGGCGAATCGCACGCAGAATGCTTCTTCAAAAAACGGAAGATTTTTCTAAATACGCTAAATATCTAGAGAGTCATCCTGAAGAGATCAAAGCACTTTTTGCGGATGTTCTGATTCACGTCACGAGTTTTTTTCGCGATAAGAAAGTCTTTGAGGCGCTGAAGACTAAAATCCTTCCTAAATATATGAAGAATCGAGACCCAAATCTTCCCTTTCGGATTTGGGTGGCAGGATGCTCTACCGGCGAAGAGGTATACTCGCTAGCAATGACCTTCATCGAATTTCAGGATGAGTTTCAGAATAAAGCTAAAAAACATTCAAAGCTTCGCACCCCGCTTTCCATTTTTGGGACAGACATCAGTGAGCAGGCCCTGGATAAAGCACGCAAGGCAATTTACCCCGAGACTATTTCAGTGGATGTTTCTCAAGAGCGGTTGCGGAAATTTTTCGATAAAGTAGAAGGGGGCGGTTATAGAATAGCCAAGTGGCTACGCGATTACTGTCTCTTTTCAAAACATGATGTTACACGTGATCCCCCTTTTGCCAAAGTAGATTTGATATCGTGCCGTAATGTGCTTATTTATTTCGATGCAGATCTGCACAAATTCGTTCTTCCTATTTTTCACTACGCCCTCAATCCTAACGGGATTCTTGTACTTGGAAAATCAGAAAGCGTGGGTGGATTTTCCAATATTTTTTCATTGGCGGACAAGACTAACAAAATTTATTTTAAGAAAAATGTTGCGGCTCCTCTTCGAATTAAATTACCGGTGGGCCGTTATTCCACGGATCGCCTGGAGGTAGGGGTCAAAAAATTAAATCTTGAACCCGGTCGCATGGATATCCAAAGGGAAGCCGACCGGATTGCCCTTTCAGAATATGCTCCACCTAGTGTGGTGATTAATGACGATTTGGAAATTGTACAATCCAGAGGGCGCACCTCTCCCTTCTTGGAACTTTCCTCAGGGCAGGCCAGTCTTAATCTTCTAAGAATGGCCCACCCAGAATTAATAGGGGATCTTAGAGTTGCCATTCAATCTGCGCGAAAAAAAAACAGCCCCGTAATAAAAACCAATTTAAGTTTACGCGATGAAGGCAAGGCAATAAGTTTAACCATCAGGGTTGTTCCAATACCGGCCATGCCACTTTCAAAAGATCGCTACTTTTCAATATTTTTTGAAGAGACTAAGCATCACGCTGAAGCTGCGGCCAAGCCTCGACCTCAGACCCGAGCTCAAGCAACAAAAGAAAAATCTCAAAATAATAAACATCATCTTGAACTAAAGAAGAAACTGGCTGATAACCAAGACTACCAGCAATCTTTAATTGAAGAGTATGAGACTTCGCAGGAAGAACTGGTATCCTCCAATGAAGAGCTGCAATCTACAAACGAAGAACTTCAAAGCACCAACGAAGAATTAGAGACGGCGAAAGAAGAATTGCAATCCGCTAATGAAGAACTCACGACCATAAATGATGAATTACAAACGCGAAATATCGAATCCATTAATCTTAATAATGACCTCACCAATTTACTTGCGAGTGTCGATATCCCTATCGTGATGGTGAGTGTAGACGGAAGGATTAGACGTTTTACTCCCAAAGCAGCCAAAATCATGAAGTTGATTACAACCGATGTGGGCCGATCCATTGGCGATATTAAGCCAAATATTCACGTGCCCGATCTGGACCATCTTGTTTTTGAAGTTATAGATAGTATGGTCATCAAAGAACTTGAAACTCAAGATAAAGACGGGCATTGGTATCAGCTACAGGTGAGACCATACCGGACTGCAGATAATAAAATCGATGGTGCGGTCATCGCACTTATTGATATTGATGCACTTAAACGGAATTCAGAATCCCTTAAAAAGTTTTCCGAAGATCTAAAAAAAGCTCACGACGATGCTGCTACCATCATTGAGTCTCAGCCCATTCCACTTCTGGTAATTGATTCTGATCAGCGCGTAAAAATTGCAAATGAAATTTTTTATCACAAATTTAATGTTTCACGTTCCGTGACTGAGGGACGAATGATTTCGGATTTGGGTTCAGGTCAGTGGAAAATACCTGAATTGCAGTCGCTAATTAATAAGACTCTGACTGAAGGGGTGAAGTTTGAGCACTTTGAAGTCTCTTATG
>JBILYY010000125.1:0-9952 GCA_044377495.1 Bacteriovoracaceae bacterium
ATCACCAGTCCAAGCTTTAAGATCAACTTCCTCTTTAGATTCGACTCGCTCTCTCTTTCTAATTTCCCATGAGTAAGACTCAAAATAATTTTTTAATGATGAAGCATAAGCAATGTTAACCATGGCCTCCGCAAGAGGTTTGTCAGGCCATTGCCTACGCTTTAAATCTTTAACTGCTGTTTCATAACCGTGAAGGCCCATTTGCAGTTGAGCTTCCTTAACAACAAGTTTTGCCCAGGCCATTTCATCTTTTTTTAATTTGCTCTGATCTATGGCCCGTTTGATTTTCTCTAGCGCAGCTGAATATTTTTGCTCGCCAATAAGAGCATCTGCTTCCTTGTCTAAAAGATCTGAAGCAAACCCATTTTTAATTCCAATACACTGGAAACTAATTAAGAGGAATAGAATGGTTCTAATGGTGCAAATGTGGGTGTTATTCATGCGAATATTCTAACCAAGCTCAGGAAAGAGTTCAGCATTTATCAGTATGTGCAGTGCTCAGTTTCTTTTACGCTAAGCGAGAAAGACTACCCTATTTAGGCTTCTTCTCTAATTGTTGACACTGTTCAATGTAGCTATGCTCTTTGGTCGCAGATATCTTTTTGCAAAATGATTGATCGTTCAAGAGTTCGGCCATTTTTAGGAGACAACGATCTCTTCCGCTAAAGTCACTCGCTGGATATTTGTCGCAAAAGCTCGCATCACGGTAGCGTACAGCATATTCATAAAAGCAGTTCCATCTGAGGGCATATATTTCCGCGGGCAATTGCTCGCAAAGAGCTTTGTTTTCAGGACGCTTAGAATCTGGGAATCGCTCAAGACAATAGTATTTTCCGAAAGGTGACTTGAGCTTCATGCATCCTTCGTCACTCTGAAATTGTCTGGCGTAAGTACTAAAACAATTTTCTAATTTGTTTTTGGTGCAGCTTTCCTCAGTTTCAATCGTTAAGTTTCCGGAAGTTCCGTTCGTTGGATAGTCCATTAGGATGTAAGGGCAGGGCTTAAGCGTTCCACATTTAATGTCATACGTTGGATGAGGTGGTTCATAACCGCTGCCACAATTAAAACCAGGAACAGCACATTCTGATCCGGGATAGAAGCCAATTTCTACCGAATAATCGGTTCCTTTTAATTTAAAAATATCGCCCTTTTGAAAAGGGACTTTTTCACTCACTGCAACTTCATATGTTTTAGCGCAGCTATCATGGGGTCCAAGAATAAAAAACAATATGAAGATGAGAGGTGTAAAAAATTTCATGTAATAAGTCCTTCCGCTTTCAACTTTTCTAAATGTTTCTGTATTGTTTTGCGTGCGTAAGGCCAGAGTTTTTTATCAACTTCAGCATAGATTGCATTCAACATCTCATCTTCGGTTCTTCCAGCTTTATGAAACGCAAGGACCTCTAGTTCACGAACCTTTCGATGAGCTAAAGTATTTTCTAAAATTAAAGTCCCGCCAAGTCCAATGCCATGTGAAGGAAAAATAACTTTAGGCTTAAGCGATATAACTTTTGAAAGAGTCTGGAAATATTTGGTCATATTCCCTTCATCATCACCAATAACCACAGTGCCAACACCCTGAAAAAGATCGCCCGCAATGAACCAACTCATATCCTCAGAAGCAAGTGCTACTTGTCCTTCATCATGGCCAGGGACTTCGTAGACAACGACATTTCGCCCTAACCATTTAGTAACAACGTCACCCTCTTTAACAAATTCTATTTGAATACCGTCAAAATAGCCTGAATATTTTTTACTAAGTCTGCCATGAGTATCTCGACTCATCATCATTGGAAGATTCAACTCTCTGGCCAAAACATTTGAGCTTTCATGATGATCTGGATGATGGTGAGATAATAAAATTTTATCTAGGCCAAAGAGAGCGATCGTATTTTTTAATTTTCTATATTCCTCACTGTCTTTAGGAGAGGGGTCTACGATGATTTTTGGACCATCATCACCTATGAGAAAAGCGTTTGTACGTGTCGCCGGAGGCAAAGTATTTGAAAGAGGCATCAATTGTCTAATTGATCTTAACGACTCTATATAAGGGACATGATTATCCTTATCATATGAGAAATTCAGATTAGGAATTGTTTTAATATAAGGGTCTCGTCCCAAATCCTCTATTATTTTAATTACAGGTGGAACGGCCAAAATAAGTCCATTGGCATATAAGTTGAGCAATTCTGAAGCGCTCATCCATTTTGCCAAGAATGCTTCATTTCTATCCACAACAAAAGAGCATTTCTCTTTCAAGTTAAATCTATAAAAATGCGTGGCAAATCGGAACGGATTAAAATCTGGTGTGACTGCTAATCCTAGGTAGTCAATATTCTCAACGTTTCCATTCAGAGTTTCTAAACCTAAATTAATACCTAATTCTTCCTGCCCCTCTCGAATAATAGCACCGAAAAGTTTCGGATCGATTCCAATTGTGAGTGGATGTTGGATAAATAAAGAATCATCTCCGACCTCAACTTTCCCACCAGGAAAAGCACAATAACCAGGGAACGCCTTGAGATGATAATGCCTTTGGATAAAAAATATTTCTGCACCACAGGTAATGACTATTGAAACAGCATCAATGATCTTACTCACGACTTTTCACCTAAATACATTTTAGCATGCTGATAGCGTATTTGACGGTAACCCTTAATTGAATCTAGTTCTTTAAGGTGCTTCAATGGTTGGGTCTTTTCAAGTATTTGTTTACGGATAGAAGCTGAGATTCTTCTTTCTTCATGGTGCCAGACGGGCATAAGTTTTCGAAGTATCCTGAAATGTTTCATAATCTGCAGCATCCAGACCTTAGGCGAAAAATCGAATTCAATTTTTCTTCCCATAATTTCAAAGGCAGGGCGATTAATATGAACAACTTCAAACGATGAACCTAACTCCTGATACTTTTCCTTATCAAGCTCCAGCTTCATGGGGGAAACCATTTGATGAGATACAAAAACCTCATCTTTAATCCAATAGGTTTTGGCCAGAGTTCTTAAAGCGACATTTAAATCTTCACCTGAATAACGTTTTTTAAGATCAATTGCATTTTGATAAAAATCAGAAAGGCCTTTGCCCAAGTCAAAAACTAAAATATCATGAATGTATTGAGCAAGGTACGACTTAGGTATTAATGGAAAATGTTCCATCATCATTTTCGTGTAACTAAGTAGAACGTTGGAATATCTATCTTTTGACTGCCATGGATATGCAATCGTTTCAGCACTTTTCATAATGAGATCAAATGAAACAGAAGAACTTGTAAGTGTCATCTCTACCGGATTTTCTTTATGCAGTTCAAACCATTCTCTCCCCATCATGAATGCTTCCCAGTTGGTAGCGAATTCTGCTTTAGGGACGGAACTTTTTAAAGCTTGTTGAAGATCTTCCAGAGTAAAGGGAAGTTTACCGGCCTGAAAAGCAATACCAAGAATCATCGCCGACGAATAAACCGGTCTTTGAAATTTTTCAAAGCACATTTTTTTCATAGGGGCCATGATGAGGCGCTTACCTAATTTGGAAGCTAGCTCTTGATGGATTATTTCAGGAGTCATAACCTGGTTATCAATTCCTCGATCAAGTAAAATAGTAAGTGGGACCTGATACTCAGAATCTATAATTAATACACCGTTTGAAGAAAGAAATTCAATCGCACGCGAGCCTTCAAGTAAATCAGGCGAGAGAACTAAATCGGCCGAGGCCAAAGGAACAACCGGTCCCTGAGACTTGGCCTTGTTAAAGATACTAAGGTGACTGGTAACTGAACCATTTCTTTGAGCAAGACCTTTTTGATCGACGAATTTAAAATCTAAATCATTTCTACCACCCATTTCACCGGCAGCTTCCGCCACAACACGGGAAATTGTCGTTACACCTGAACCACCAACTCCAATTACAATTGCTCTAAAGTCACTACCTTCAGAAATTTTCTGAAGATTTTTAGCAGCTATAGGTAAAGGTATATTCCATTCTTTTTTCTCTGGGCCGTTTTTTTTGTATTTAGTCGGATGAAAATTATGAACTTTTACCAATTCAAAACTTGGACAAGCCTTGATCTTAGTACAGTAAGAATCGGAAACACAGATCTGAGGATCAATCATCACCTTAGTACCGTAAGCATCGTTGGTTTGAGATAGGCCCGGACAACCAGTCATATCCACACAAGCTCGGCAATCTTCACAGGCAAGAGTGTTGATCTGATAAAATTCTCTCACCGCTTCCGTTTCACCTGCAGCAAAAATTTTCCGCTCATCTCTTTTTTTGCGACCATGAAAAGTCAGGCCACATTCTTTATTGGAAACAATGACTTTCACTCCTGGTCTTTGAACCATCTCGAGTAAAAGATTTTTATAAAAATATCGGTCAGAAGGATTGATTTCCAAGGCTTCAGCAACTTGCAAAGATTTCGCGACATCAAGCATGTTCTGACGAGGACGAACGACACCATCAACAGATTCACCCGATCTTGGTGTTACCTGATGTCCTGTCATAGCAGTATTATCATTATCAAGCAGAATATAAGTAATATTATGGCCCATCTGAACAGAATTGGAAATTGAGACCATCCCTGAATGGAAAAAAGTAGAATCTCCCATTAAAACAACAGATGGATTAGTGGTGAAAATATCAGCACCAGCACCCAAAGATCCTCCCTGCCCCATGGCCGAGAGATCATGCATTTCCTTGAAGGGTTCTAAAAATGAAAGTGAGTAACATCCTACATCGCCGTGAGAAATAAGCTGAACATTTTTATCTGCAAGAGATGCTCTTACGTCCTTCATGACACTTAATGTTTCACGGTGGGGACACCCAGGACAGAAAGTAGGAAGTCTTCTTGGCAGAAGAACCGTCAAGCGAGTGGACTCAGGTAGACTATTAAAACAAACTTCACCAGACTTACTCCACTCTAAGTGATCTAAGGCCTGATTTAATTTTTTATATATGATTTCATAGTTAAGACCACCGAATGCAGGGAAGCCTTCGGTGAATCCGTGATCTGATTTAAATTCCTTACCCATGACGGTAAGAGAGAGACCATGTTTATTAATGAGTTCTTTAATTTCACCTTCAACAAACCCACGTTTTTCTTCCACTACGATCAAATGCTTAATGGATTTTAAAAATGGCAAAAGTTGTTGTTCATTAAACGGATAAGTTGTGGCCGCTTTATATAATTGAATCTCGTGAATCACATTTGATTCTTCCAAGACCTGCTTGAGAGTTTCAAAAACTCCGCCACTCGAAATAATTCCAATCTCAGAATTATTATTTCCAAACAATTGGTCCAGCTTAAGTTCCGCTAAAATATTTTTAATTTGTGGAAACCTATTAAGAATCATTTCTTTGTCGGCCAAAAGTGAATTTGGAGGAACCATTACATTCGTTGAAAGATTAAACTCTCTTGGGTCAAGAGTCACAGGAGTCTGATCAATCTCCATTTCTTTGCCAATCTCAACTCTTCCCCCACCCTCTGCCATAAATGTGGTCAGGAGAAAGCCAGTATAGACTGAACTTCTTTGCGAGATTTCAAGCGCCACTGCCATCCAGTCTTTCAACTCTTGTGGAGTGGCTGGCTCTAAAAATGGCATATGCAGATGCTTAAATAAATAACGTGAATCGGCAGGTGTTGAAGTTGAAATAGACCAAGGATCATCACCTACTGCGACCACGACACCAGAATGTTTGCCGTTTAATATTTTCCCTGGATTCGCAAAATTCCCAACAGACAATGCGTCCGAGGCTACGTGGAGTCCCATCGACTTCATGGCAACGAGAACATTTTGTCCGGCCATTTTGGCACCTGATGCCATCGCTGCAGCATTGGCCTCAGAATTTGCGATAACTACACGAATCCCTTTTTTCAGAAGGTTTTCTTTTTCTTCATATAGAATATTAAAAAAATCTGCCAGTGGAGACCCTGGATAACCGGTGTAAAGGTGAAACCCAGCTTCCAAGGCGCCTTGGATAAGAAGTTCATTCCCGTTAAGAATTTTATGGCCCATCGTTCTATCCCAAATGTTATATTTGTAGTTATACTCCTTCACGATCATATGATCAATTATCAAAAAGTAATATCAAGGACTTAATATGGAAGAAAAAACCAATATACACATATCCCAATCAGTTGCAATTTTAGTCGATGGAAACAACATCGAAAGATCGCTGGAATCCGAGCACAGAAGCAGCAACATGATGATCAATTTTGACGTACTTATTCCCCGCCTACTGAAAGGCAGAGGCCTTAATCGCCTCATTTACTTTCGTGAGGGTAAAAATATCTCGTCTAAGTTGGCCGAAAGACTACACGATAAATATTTTGGCTCGGTCAGGCCTTGCCATAAATCGGCCGATATTCCACTTAGTATTAATGCTACACAGCTGGCAAGTAAAGTTGATGCTATTATCATTTTGTCAGGTGATTCAGATTATGTTGAACTAGTAAGACATTTGAAATCTGAAGGTGTGCGAGTTGAAATCTGTGCAGTAGAGTCGACTACCGCCGGAGTTTTAATTGAAGAAGCAGATTATTTTCAGCCCATCCAGAAAGAAGATTGTTTTACGCTGCCCCAAGGTCAGCCGAAGAAAAAAGTACGGAGATAAATATGTCACAAAATCCTGCGGGAATTAAAAGCATCGATCATTTAGAATTTACGGTTGATAACCTTCAATCTCCAACTTTAAAACTTTTTCATACCATGGGTTTTGTCCAAACGGCCGAAACTTCGGATTCAAAGCTTTATACACAAGGTCAAGTTCGTTTTTTAGTCAAAGGTTCGACAAATGAAAATACCCTCTCTCGTAAATATCTTAAAGCTCACGGTGAAGGAGTTAGTAAAATTTCTTTCCAAGTTGAAAGCGTCGAAAAGGCCTTAGAGGTCACGCTGAAAAATGGAGCGAAGCTTATAACAGATTTAAAGATTGAAGAAACCGCAGCTGGAATAACTAAAACAGCTGCGATTCAAGGTTTTGGAGACGTCATAAATGAATTTGTGGAACGTCCATCAAGCGAATTTAGACCCGGTTTTAAATCTATCGAGCAAGACCCTAATGCAAAGCCACTTAAAACACGTGTCTCTCGAATTGATCATCTTACAAACAATGTTCCAAAAGGACAGATGGATCATTGGGTAGAATTCTATAAACGAACCTATGGATTTGTTGAGACTCGCTACTTCGATATCAAAGGAACAAAGACTGGATTAATTTCAAAAGTGGTTCAGCTTGCTGACAATTCGATCATCATTCCAATAAATGAGCCAGAGAGTGAAGCCGGAAAATCTCAGATTCAGGAATTTTTAGATATTCATAAAGGGCCAGGCGTTCAACATATCGCCCTCATGACTCCAGATATTATTTCCACCGTTGGGGAATTAAAACAAAGAGATGTGAAGTTTTTAAATGTGCCTTCTTCATATTACGAAGCGATTCCTAATCGTCCGTTCACAATTACCGAAGATCTAAAGATTCTTGAAGAAGTTAATCTGCTGGTTGATGGGGATAAAGATGGTTACCTACTTCAGATTTTCTCTGACACATATATTGGACCTCTCTTCTTTGAATATATTCAGAGAAAGAATCACTGGGGCTTTGGAAATGGAAATTTCCAGGCGTTATTTGACGCAATCGAAAGAGATCAGATGAAGCGTGGATATCTTTAAAAAAGATAATCCTTACAAATCTGATACCCAAGCTTAAGTATCGTAAGTAAAACAATAATTCGCAGCAGCCCTCTGACAAAGGTATTACCTTTCAAGAGGGCCAATCGAACACCCACTACTGCACCCAAAACATTGAAGAGAATCATGGGTAAGGCATATTTAAATAAAAATGTGCCCTTAAACATAAATAACAAAATAGCTGCGAGATTAGTCGTAAGATTAATAATCTTGGCATAGGCAGAACCTTGCACAAAGGTCATCCCCATTAAACCAACAAACGCAATAATAAGAAAAGTCCCCGTACCAGGGCCAAAAAAACCATCATAAAAACCAAGAATCGAGCCAATAACAATTGGTTTCCAGGCCGGAATAACGACATTCGGATCGTGATCGACTAACCCAAAAGTTTTGTTTCTGATTGTCAGGAGGAAGACACAAAATAGAAGCACCATAAAAAACGGTTTAAGGAATTCATTACTCATCATCGAAACTGTATAGGCACCTAAAAATGAAAATAAAAATGCCGATAAAATAGCGGGGATAATAATGGTTCGAATAAACGGAATGTGTCGTGAAAACCGATAAGCCGAAAACGCAGTCCCTGTAACCGAAACAAGTTTATTTGTTCCCAGAAGTGTGACCACTGGATATTGGGGAAGAACCATCATAAGGGCCGGAAGTTGGATCAAACCACCCCCACCGACGATAGAATCGACGAATCCTGCCCCGAAAGAGGCCAAACAAAGAATAATTATGTCGTAGCTAACCATTTGAAATAAATACTAACGCTGTTGTGCACAATTGTAAAGTTTTCCCCAACGTTAAGACTAGGTTAAGAATACTAAGCTAGCTCGAATTCCTCTCTCAAGAGAGCTATTATTCGCTAAATTACAAAGGACTTTTATGCGCACGACATTAGCACTGCTTTTCATTCTTATGAGTTGTTCAAAACGCGAGCACATCGTAATTCAAAATAAAGGTTCCGATACAATCGTAAACTTGGCGCAAGCTTGGGCCGAGGAATATCGTAAAGTTAATCCAAAAGTAGTTATCGCTGTATCTGGTGGCGGTTCAGGAACTGGACTTGCAGCTTTGATTAATGGAACAGTTGATATTGCAAACTCTTCAAGAAAAATGAAAGCTGAAGAACAAGCTGAAGCACTTAAAAATAATGGTAAAGCTGTTAACGAATTTATTGTAGGTCTTGATGCTCTTGCAGTTTTCGTTCACCCTGCTAACCCTTTAACAGGTTTAAGCCTCGAAGAAATTGCATGCATCTACGGCGACGGCGGTAAGTGTGATAATTGGAGTGATGTTAGAGGAACTGTAGTTCCAGGCTGTAAAGACAACAAAATTATTCGTGTTTCTCGTCAGTCAAACTCAGGAACTTATCAATATTTCCGTGAAGCGACTCTGGGAGAAAAACGTGACTTTAAAACAGGGTCTATGGACTTAAATGGTTCTAGGGAATCAATTGATTTAGTAGAGAAAACTCCCTGTGCTGTTGGTTACTCTGGCATGGGCTATGTTACAAAAGGTGTTAAAGCTCTTTGTATAAACACTGCCGATGGAAAATGTGTAACTCCGACACTTGAAACAGCGACTGATAAAACTTATCCCATTTCAAGAGAACTTTATATGTATACTGCTGGTACACCTTCAGCTGAGGTAAAAGCTTATATGGACTGGATCCAAGGCGATTCTGCAAAAGAAATTATCATTAAGTCAGGTTATGTACCTGTTCCTAAAAAGTAGATATGGAAATGAAGTTAGAACAAGCACCCACTCTAGCAATGGAGTGGCGTAAGAAAAAAAGTTCAAAACCTAAATCCGAAAGGTTTGTTGAATTCCTTATTAAGGCCGGCGGCTTTAGTTCTATCTTTTTGATTGCTGCTATTTTGTTTTTTATATTAAAAGAGTCGTTCCCATTTCTGGTGGGAAGATTTGAATTCAAAGAGTTTTTCTTTTCAATTTCTTGGAATCCAGCTTCAGTTTCAAAAGTGACTTATGGAATACTTGCCCTATTAGTCGGAACCATGAGTGTCACGATATTATCAATGCTGATTGCCGTGCCACTGGGCCTTGCATGCGCTTTTTATATTTCGGAATTTTGTTCCCCTCAATTCAGAGAGATTTATAAGGTTTTAATCGAATTTTTGGCGGCAATTCCTTCAGTCGTTTGGGGCTTCATTGCCATCATGATGATTAACCCACTTATCATTCACACTTTTGATGTTCCCATAGGTCTAAACATTCTTAACGCTTCAGTCATTCTGGCGCTAATGTCTCTA
>JBILYY010000023.1:0-29989 GCA_044377495.1 Bacteriovoracaceae bacterium
TTGAAATTGACCAGACTCGCCATTATTGGGGGAGGAATTGCAGGCAGAAGTCTGCTTTATGCTCTTGCCAAGGGAAATAAAAAATTTTCAGAAATCACACTTTTTGATTCTGACAGTTTTGCTCATACATGCTCACTTCGGTCCACGGCGATTGTCGCACCCAGAGGACTTTCGCTGGGTCACTCCGATTTAGGCGATCTTTTAGTCGGTGCCTACCAATCTTTCTCTTCTCATGTTGAAAATGATCAACCGGCAGGAGTCTTTCCTATTACCCAATATACCGGGGGCCTAACCAAGCTTGATGACTTAAAAAAACGTTATCCTAACGGCGAACTTTCAAAAGATTTTTCGCTTTTTTCATTACGTGATGATGTTTATATGGCGTGCGAGAGTGCCTATTTAATTGACCCCGAAATATATCTTATATGGTTACTTAATCAATCTTCTACGTTGCCTTTAATTTTGAAAAACGATTTTGTTTTGAGCGTTGATGAAATTTCTGAAGGTGTTGAAGTTAAAACCCAGAATGGTTATACACATGTTTTTGATTCCGTGATTTTTGCAGGGGGAAGTGTTAACCGGTTTTGGAACAAACAATCAAATGATCAGTTATCCAATATTAAACCGGTGCAGGGATCGTATCTAGAATTTAGAAACGTCAATTTGGGTCTTCACTCTTATTCATTAACTTTGGATGGGGATAATCTTGTGTATCATGCCCATTCACACAAGCTGTTGATAGGTTCAACCTCTTTGGTCACGCACTATGAAGTGCCTGAAATTAACTCTTTATTTGAAATTTATAAGAGGCTGCAATCTTCTCTTGAACTTAAGCTTCCGGACTTCTCAGCTGCAGAAGTTAAAGTTGGAATTCGTGAGAAAGCTCCCAAACGATCTCCCTATATAAAGAACCATGGTAAATGTTGGTGGATCGGTGGGTATTATAAAAATGGTTATAGTCTGGGTTATGACTGGGCCAACAAGTTGATTGAAAGAATGTATGATCATGACTAATAAAGAATTAGCGCATAAAATAGCGGGTCAGCCATTATTTTAAATTGCATGGAAACTAGTCGTAGAGTTACTTATTTTAAGCTTGCCGATCTTAAGTCCGCCCCTCATTGCACTATTACTAGAACCAAAAGGTTGGCAAGTATCTTTACGAATTTAGGTAATCTAAGATTTTGGACTGGATCAATTTTTAAAGTCAAAGAGCAGAATAATGTCTACGTTATTTTTAATGAACCGCTATCTGAATTGTTTATTAGATTGCTAACAAAATACCATGGATTCCGTTTAGGGTTTTATTAAAATACGAAGGTCACGATTTCTTTTATTGCTCTAGCTGGATTCCAAACTTTGATTTTGGAGACGACAATTAATTCATTAATCCAAAAAAGATTCGACCTTCATTCACGGCCTTAGATTTTTTTAGATACTCATTAAGACAATTGTTTTTATCATTATATCGACGTAGTAAATTTTTAATTTCTTCTTTCTTCGTTGCTAGACGGATTTCATTACTAGAGTGAGGCAAGTCTGAACTTCCTTCTGCGTTTGATAGATAACGTACACCTTCCAAAATCATTTTCTCAAGAGTCACAACAGATGCTTCTGTTTTCTTAATCAAATTACTGCAAGTATTGGCCGGAACATGAATAAAACCATATTGAATTTCAGGGTAATGATAACTCATTTGATAGGCCGTATTATTACAAACAAAACTACCGGCATTGTTTGATACATCAATGTTATTTCTTTCTTCTGTCGTGAGTGTGCAATACATCTGTGGAAGTGGGTAGCGCATGCCTATAACGTCTGGAGCGCCGTGTGTGATTTTGGAATTATTTCTTTCCACTCCCGCATTATCTGGGCCGTGAGTTTTATCAATATTTCTCATCATCGTTTCGACTTTAAGCTGACAAGTTGATTCGCCTAATGCAATCACCATCACAGGTCGCTCAGGCAGAGCTTTTAAGCAATCTTCCGACTGCGCGTAGGCCATATCAAAAATGGTATTGAGGCCGCAAAGCTTGATTTCTATTTGTGAGGTTTCAATGTTGAGCCTTGCTTCAAGCGCCTTGGCAACTCTCTCAGAGTTATTGAAAGTGGCCTTATTAAAAGGGTCAAAATAGGTGATTAAAACGAGAGGTTTTGCCCAGCCAACCGAGGTAAAAAATACGCTTAATAAAATCATGAACTTCATAGGCCGTAACTTCCCATATAGGTGAGTGAATGCCTAGGGGGATGGTACATTTTTCCCTACGAAGTGCTCCCATAAATAACCTCAAAACTTTAACGTTCTTCAACCGAAAAGATAGGTACGTAACCTCTTCAAGGAATGAAGTTCATGAAAAAATTGATTTTTTCACTATCACTACTACTCTGTGCCTCAATCTCAAACTCATATGCTGCCTCAGAAGTTCCCAAGGTTTTGCTATCTTCTGATCCACGTTATATTCAACCTTATACAGTGAATGCGGGTTATCTTGCGGTAAAGCCAATGGAAGTGAAGGGTTTTGATGCTCAAAGCTCAGGAAAGGTAGACGCGGCTTTTGCTGTACTTGAGAAAGTTGTTAACTCCGAAGAGTTTAAAAATCGAGTTTTGAATTTTGTAAACACTCAAGGTAAGACAGAATTTGCTTCTAATAAGGGTTTAACTAATACTCAGATTTATGCCACTTTTATGGATGGCAGAGAGACACTTCAGCAAAATACTCCTGGAGAAATGAATTACTACCTTTCGCTTTATTACAAAAGATACTCAAAGGTTATTGGCTGGACCAATGGCAACATCAATACCATTAATGTCAACTGGAAGTTCTTTAAAGGTTTCAAGCCTAGCGATGTGGCCGGAAACTTTGCTCACGAATGGACCCACAAAATTGGATTTGATCATAAGTCAGCTGCAGAACACGATTCGGCACCTTACGCTATTGGATATATTGTTAGAGAAATGGCAGAGAGAGCTACAAAAGGTGAGGAGCTTCACTAGGAAGCTCCCCGGAATACTACTTAGATTGTTCGAATAATTTTTCTACGATAACAGAAAGCGGCTGACCAACTTTTGAAGAAATTTGGGCCGCTTTTCTGATTTGCTCATCAGTCGTCGGTTTCCCACTAACTTCACCATCAGTTATAGGATAAGTTTTATCGTTCGGCGCCCAGATAAAATCAGGCCCGGCACTATACCATTCACCACCAAGGATAGTAAAATTACGATCTAACTCAAGGTCATATAGATATGTTTTCGTAAGATTTTTATCTTCGGAAATTGCATCTGTTTCAAGAAGATTTGCGTCCCTCATATCTGCGTATACAACTTCGGCTTTAACACCAACGATCGCATAAGTTCTATCATGACGACGATTAGGTTTAGAAAAGCGATGTTTCTTTTCAAAAACTTCATAGACCTTTCTAAAATCAGGAGACTCAGCATCACTAAGCACATTAAAATAGGAAAACTTGTAGCTTTTAACAGGATAGTTCCAGACTTCTGAGCTGGTAGAAATATCAGCATTGAAAGTTTTCTTTAATTGACCTACACGATTGGCAAATGCCTTATGTAGGCTGCCTGGATTAGTTGCATCACAGCCGCCTGTGAATATACCAACCACTGGGTAGCAACGCTTGCCTAAGAAGATAACGTTCTCCTGCGCGCGCGCATAAAGTAATGACCCAAGTGCTTTTATGTCCTCGGGGAAAAACGTAATAGGAGTGCCTTGGGGGGTAGTAAGTGTCACTGACTTTGCAGGTCTCGGCATCATCTGCGCAGCCGAAGACCAACCATCACAAATTCCTCGCCATGTAGGAACCTTTCCCAGACTCGCATTTTTTGCACCAAGCTCCCAAGCATATTTTGTAAGTGACATGAGACCATCACCTACAATCAGATCATATTTTTCAGCAGGTGAAAGCAAATTTTCTTTTCCGCTATAAGTGTAGACAGGTGTTTTTTCCCTAAGTTCTTTAAACTTATCATATTGTTCATGCTCTTTCATGAGAGCAATAAATGAAGAGTCGCGGTAGCGCACACCAAGTGAGCCCTGATACTGTGGCCAGTAAGATCCTGACCACAAATCCAAACCAGTCGTTCCTGTATTAAGCCCGAGTTTCTCGATTTCAACCAGAGTCGTTACTTCCCGTTTCCCTTGAAGGAGCGGAGTGATCCGCTCATCCTCAGGAATGGGTCGCATATTTGCGAAGGCGGTCGTCGATAATAAAACTAATGATAGAGCTATCTTTTTCATATCATCCTCTTATTTACGAGACTCTTCTAACAGTTTATTGATGACGTTAATCAAAGGCTGAGGACGTGGGTATTTAAACTCACAGTTAACAGTCTTCATCTCACCCTCTGTTCCTTTGAGTGGGAACACCGGACACTTGTGATCAAATCCGTACTCTCGTGTTTCCTGGTAAACAAAACTATGCGCATTATGGGCAGCGGCCATGAACTCTTTAGGTGGAAGACTTGATTTTCTAAAATCCCAAGTAGGCAGTCCAGCGATTGGTTGAAAATATTTTTTGTAATCGCGCGGAACAACCCAGAAGAAGTCTGGTTGATCAGTGTTGTTTTTAAATACTCGTGCACTTGCGTCCTTGTTTACACGCCACTGACCACCAATGATTTTGTAGTTTTCATCTAATTCAAGGTCATAGTTGAAAGAAAACTTGTTCAACTTATCATCGGCTGGACTATTTGTTTCCTGTTTGACTGGATCTTCCCAGTCAATATATTTTAATGTCATTGCTACACCAACGATAAATTTGGTGTCAGCGTTACGAGCTGCTTTAAATGGATCGTCCATATACTTGTCTACAGAAAGTGTTGTTGTCTCGAGACTTCCTTCCTTACCAGAGCGAGGATTGAAATATGTGTATTCATAGCCAGATACAGGCTGGTTAGATACTGATGCCTTAGCATGTCTATCAACAACAAAGCTTCGTCCCTCGATTCCGAGGATGTTTACGATACTTGCGTGATAGACAGCAGGGTGAACATCGGCACAGCGAGGAAGAAGATTCGTATCACCTTTATCCAGTTGAGTATCAATGAAACGTCCATGTTCATCTTTCTTAGGCGATTTACGGTTACAACGAAGGCCTTCACTAATTACTGAATCCTGGACTGTTGAGTTGGCCCACATGAGAGAAATAAGCGCTTTCAAGTCAGTAGGGTAGAATGGCATTTTCTTTTTATTTGGGAGAGTCACCCAAACAGTTTTTTCAGGACGATCATAATGGCCAGCAGCTACCGCCCATCCGTGACAAATTCCTTCCCAAAGTGCAAGTAAGCTTGAAGCTTCAGGAATTCGGTAGCCAGCAGGAAGATCAATTGAACTTAAATATCCCCATTTCTTTTTGGCACCCCATGTAGTTGCATTAGTCCAAACACGTTTTGTTAAATCGAATGAAGTGTCTCCTAAAAGGATATCGTATTTTTCGGAGGGGGCCAGTTCAGCAAGATCTTTTTCATCTAGTTCATAAATTTTAGGAAGTACTTTCTCCTGACGCTTTTGAAATTTATTATAGTTGTATTTCCAAGATGTAATTTCTAATCCGTTAAATGCCCCGTGAAGAATCGAGAAGTTCTTATCTTGATAAGTATTTGCAACTTGCCCTTGGATAAGTGGCCAGAAAGATCCACCCCATGGTTGAACTTTGGTGTTGGCCCGAGTCAGACCTCGTTTATTTATTTCTCTGATGTCCCAAATAAAATTCTCATTTTCAGTTAAACGATTAACTCGAAATTGAATATCTTTAGTTGCCATTGGAACAAAAGGATAAATATTTTTGTAGGCCTCAGAATCAAGATCGTCCCCACATTGCTCAACTGATGGGTTACAAGGCTCCTCATCATCAGTAACTTGCGCGAACACCGGTGTGGTCAGCAGTGCAAGCGTGATTAATGCCAAATATCGTTTCAAAGGGACCTCCTGAATAGGTAAAAATAAGTAGCTTAGGTGTATCTCGTGCTGTGCGTTAAAGACATATATATTCGCTTATAATGAATAACTTACATGACTGGCAGGCACGTAATTAAAGGTACTTATACCCGAATAATGGCCGCATTTAAAGATTGATCCAGTTTTGTCAGGTATGAGCCGATGAGTGAAAGTAAGGAAATTATGCTTAAACACTTTTTTGTTCTGTTCATTTTCTTGATCGCTCTGCAGATTGAGGCTTCCGTTGATCAAGGGCTAAAAACCCGTACTGAGTGGGTCAATGAACTCAAGAGTTTTCTGTTGGATTTAGAGTCAAAAAATCCCAACACTCTCACATATTCTGAGCGAAATTTTCTTAATAGATTTACCGTCTTTGATGAGGCCATTGCCTCGGGAAACTACGAATGTTTTTTTGCTGGCTGGCCGAGTACGCTCATTAAAAGTGGAAGTAAAAAACTTTGCCAGAGTCCTTCGATTGGTAATTCCGAATATCAAACTGGGGATTGTAAGGCCGGACAACTTCAGTGTCAGCCGATGATTTTTGGTAAAGGATTATGTGTTGGATTTTCTGGCAAGCAGGAGAAGCAGTTGGCCTTTTCCTCCTGTGAATCAAAATTCAAAAAGAATGGAAACTATGATTTTTTGAAAAATATGTCTGCCGCCGAAAAAAGTTCTCTTAAAGAAATTTCCGTCTTGGCCCATGAGATATGTGTGACTGGAACAATTGGGATTCAAAAATCAAAAGCAATGTGTAAAAGTCTCATCAATAAATTCAAAAATGGTTTAGTTGCCATAGATCGAGCACCGGCGATGGCCTTTACTGAAGTTCAAGATGAGTTAACTCATTTAATTCCACTCATTGTCTCACCTTTGCCTAAAGTTGAAGAAGTTTGTAAGGACCCATTAGTTATTGACCAAAATGTAGATGAAGTTTCACGTAAAACGATTCAGGCCGTTACCGAGAATGCCAACAGTACCTATGATGAACTCAAAAAAGATTTCCTCTCTTCTGCTCTTTGTGAACCTGACAAAGTTTTGAATGACCCTAAAAAGAAACTAAGTCCCATTCTTTTCATGCAGCTCCTGGAAGATATGAGATTTATTGTTAAAACGGACGCCTACCTCACCAGGGAAGTTAAACTTTTACGCTTTAAAGAAATTGCGGAAGATTACGGAATTAGTTCCGAAACAATTAAATATGGTGAAGGACTGCTAAAAACATTTGAAGACACCAGTGCAGGTCGATTCGAAGCAATGGCACGCTTACGGGGAGTTATGCTTCAGGAAATGGACAAACTTTCCAAGACAACTCCCAGCTACAAAGCAGAAGTCATAAAAGAAGAATTGTTGAAACGGAAAATCTTCACTGAAGATGCTGATGGATACTCACAATGTCCTTTCGTGAGTGAGAAGGCTTTTGAAGAAGCACTTGCTGGCCGTGAAGCCGTTATGAAAACGGGTCACAAAAATGAAATTACGAATCCCAACGTAATTACAATCGTCGATTATTCTCGTCCCTCTAACGAGAGGAGAATGTTCGTCATTGATATTAAGTCTAAAAAAGTTTTGCATAATACTTGGGTTGCTCACGGCGGTGGAAAAGATCGATCTCAGGAAGCAGGGATTAATAATTTAGGCAGCTCGCCTCTGACTTCAAATGCTGGAGGCTCTTTTCTGTCATCAGAAGGCTTCTACATAGCGAAGGCCGCAAGCACCGGCGGAACTTTTTTAAATAATGTGACTCTCAGTGGAATCGATGTAAATAACAAGTCGATGGGTGGAAGGGCCATAGTTGTTCATGGCTGGAGAACACCAAATCATGAATACGTGGACAAAACTTGGGTTATTAGTGCTGACAAAAAACGAATTCCAGGAGTTGATGTTTATAAGAACTTTATGGAAACTGATTTTAAAAACACCAAGGAAGACCTGTTTGATCTTACTCAGGAGGTAAGCTCAGCTGCCTCAGCAAGAGACAGAGTTGACGCCACCGACGGTTGCTTAGGTGTTCCTGATACCCAGATGGGGCATGCTGATCGCAAGGGAAGACATAAGTCGCAATTAGAGCTACTGCGTGAGGATCTACCAGGTACCTTAATGTTTAATTATACCGGTCCAGGTAAAACGAAATCTCAGTATTTAGAGTAATTAAAACCTTTTTACTCAAGTTTTTCCTCTTCTCGTCGATAAGCGAGTACCAAGGAAAAAAATATGTCTAAATATCTTTTTGTTTTCTGCATTTTCATTCTCGCGCTTCAAGTTGAAGCTGCCACTGTTTTGCAGTAGTGGCATCCAACTTTATAAGAGCATGATTAAAATCTGAGTGCGAATTCTGCACCAACGGCATGGGTTGCGGCAGTATATTTAACAAGTCCCTGAGTGAAAATACCGACGTTGGCGATTTGCTTAATCTTAGAAGGGAAATATGAGATACCTATTCGAGCACGATCGGGTAAGTTATTATTGAAGCTCGCTGTTCCTGTTTGATTTCCTCTTTGATCCCAGTCAAATATCATAGCAGAATTCATTCCCCAATTATCATTATGACGATACGTCATGTATGGGCCACCGCTTACAATTGTTGTTTGACGGGCAATTTTCTCAGGTACTGAACCAGGGAAATAATAATTTGCCGGACGAGATTGAACGTTATCCTTATAAACCATACGGTAATATTGCCATGAGACACCAGCTGTCCATTTTATATTTGGCAACTTGATAGCAAAGCTTTGTGCAAGCACTCCACCATATTGCATATTATCTCTTTGAGAAACTACTGATGTAGGTGCTTCATAGGAAATTGTCGTAAATAATGTACCAAGCGACGTTTTATAAGAAGGCAAACTTACAAAAGCACGAGCATTATAGAATTCATCTCTCAAATTAGTTGTTTCGTAGCCAGTTTTCTTGTCAGTAACAGAGTCACCATAGGCCGTCGTGGCAGCTAAACTTACTCCCATTGCCCAATCTGAATTGAAGGTATATTTAATATTTGCGGCATGAAAACTTTGATATGGGGATTGTCCTTCGACGAAGACGTTATATGTTTCGCCGTTTGGCCCACCGACAGTAGGACCAAGAAATTGATGGTAATATCCTAATGAAGTGTTCTTCATCAAAGTCTCGCCCAGATTCGGACCAGGTACTTGAGTTTGAATAACCTGCGCTTGCGCCATCTGCAACATTAGTCCCATAACAAGACCGGCAAGAAGAAGTATTAACAATTGAGATGAGATATTAATTTTCTTCAATTTCATAAAGTCGTTCCTGCTGTTCTTTGTGAGGTTGCTACACTTAGGCCATCCAACTTTTCACGATCAGACAAAAACTCTTTAAGGTTTTCGAGCACCATCATCCGCTGAGTAGACTCGATATCTTTTCCAAGTCTCTTCATGATTTCCTCTCTAATTCCTACATATTCTAGCGTTAAGTTGTGAATGTGAGTCTCATACATCATAGATATCTTCGATCGGCTAAGCAGGTCACCTGGCGAAAACATCTGACCAGAAATATCTCGCTTAATCAAGAGCCCGAGCTCCTCTCGCTTAGCAGAATAAAGTGACTGTAAAACCCAGACAGTATTTCGCACTGACCAGATATACATATTTAGACCATTGTTTGATGCTTCTTCAGCTTTAGAGTTTTGAAGATAAAGAATTTCCCACTGGCGTTTCATGTAAGAACGAAATTCTTTAGTGTTAAGAACATCTTTCTGCTTATAAAGATCTGAGTTGGCCGTTAAGTTTTTTGTCACAGAGCCAAATTCTTTACGGTTCTTAGCATAAAAATTTGCAAGTTTTTCGATTCGCTCATACCCCTCAGGCTTTTTAAAGTTCTTATAGCGCCACGAAAGCATGTTCGTCATTTCTTGCATGAATACAAAAGAACGACCGACATAATAGTCACTGCGTTTTTGTTCATTGTCCTGGTCAAGCATAACGTAGATTTGATCCAGAACAAAGCGACCCATGCGGTCCCAAAGGTAAAGCTCCAACTGCTGAGTGCGGTTTATTTCGTTTGAAAGATATTGCTTCATCTTAGCTGAGAGGTTTGGGTTCTCCTCACGCATGCGAAAGATCAAGCTATTGTATCGTTCTAGCTCTTCCCAAGTACTTTCAACTTGCATCGGGAAATTGTATTGAGTCTCGAGTTGTTCAAGACGACCCATACGAGAAGCGTATTCAATGTTTTCTTCGTAAGCAATTTGCATTTGCTTAAAGTTACTCATGCGGTCATTCCAAAGCTGACGATCAACTTTAGGGATGTCGGTTGTAAGAAGCATGTTTAAAAAAGTCGGTTTATACTTTTCATTCACACCATCACCAAGATCAACTGATATATCTTGGACCGGGCCCATCGTAGCTGATGAAACATAAATAATATTAGCGAGCAACTTCGGGTCCACAGCTGGTGCCGATGGCGCTGAGCTTGTTTCAGGTGCAGCATTTCTAGTTGAAATAGTGTCTTCAACTATCGCCAATTTTTTTGCTGAGGGAGCAGGTAATTGTACAAGAGTCGTTGTTGATTTGTTCGTAAGGCCTGCAACATTATCAACTAATTCAGAAATTTCTGTTTTGGTGTCTAAATAAACGCCACGCAAACGACCAACTGCCTGCATGGCATGTGGGTTCATTGGCATTGTAATGAAATAATAAGTAAAGGGTCCATAAACGGCAAGTGCTACAGAGTACCCGAGGTTGTCTTTTACTGTATGGATAAACCAAAGAACTTTTCCAATCGTATAACGAAATAATAGACCTTTGGCATTGCTTAGTGGTCGAGCAGCAACGCGACCTCTGAAATTTGAAGAGTTCTTTCTCATCTTTTGTAGTGAGAGTCTAAGACTTGAAAGTTTATGAGCACGAACTTTTGTTGCAATAATCACATCTAGCGTTTCGCGATACGCATCGAATACAAGCTGACGTTCTTCCCATGTCAGAACTGGATCCAGTTCGGCTTTTTGGATTTTTTCGTAGATGCTGGAAATCGCAGGATCGTTGATTCCACTTTTAATAGAGAGTTGAACAATCTTAGACTTATAGATTTGACGTAAAAAAAGCTCTATAATATGAACTTGATCTGTTGACCAAGATTTTCCTTCCGCTGCCCTCTTATATTCAAGTGATAAAAAGTTATATAAGTGATTCAGAATTGGGCATGTTAAATCCATATTCATGGAATCGACATAAAGAGGATCAAGAGTTTTCTGGTTCGAAGTAAAAGTAAAGTTTCCCTTTTTATCGAAGTGATCAAAACGCTCAAATTCTTCTTCTGATGTTTTCTTGTATCGTCGGATAACAAAACCAGAGCCACCAAATAAGACTCCAAATTCAATCGATGCAAATAGATCCACTTCGTGAAAATGATAGCCGCTACGTCCATCAAAATTAGTTGAACGTGTTACTTCACCATCAATTGCGTAAAGTTTCTTTCCGCCATCCTGGAGGAGAGTTTCCAGGAATGGAAACAGCTTTGGAATTTCAGAGGTCAATATTTCTGTTCTCATCTAAAATATCCTACTGCTGTTGCTGTTGTTGAGTTTGGTTGTAGCTGTTTCCAAGAGAAATCGTACTTAAAATTGGTCTAAGCGTTATCGACTTAGAGACATCCAGTTTTCTTGCGAAGCTAACGCCATAGAACTGATGATTCCCAATAATTGTTAGTGCTTCATAATCTGGCGATGCTTTTTTTACAGCGCGCATAATTTTAGGGCCAAAAGTTTTAATTTGGGCCTTATTTGCACTTGGGATTGCAGAGCAAATTTCGTCCATGTTAATTTCAAGACCAATCTCTTTAGCGAAAAGAATATTCTTGGCATTTTCTAATGCTGGAATTATTTCCTGCAACGCCTTAACTTTAACCTGGTTAGAGTTAGGCATCATATAGCTAAAAAGAGAACCGTACTTATTTAAAACTTTGTCGTATTTTTCACGAGAGCTATTAATTCCTGAACGAATCTCGGTTAATAGTGGTGTGTAAAAATAAGGAACAATACGGTCTGCAAGACCATAAAGTGGTTGGCGCTCAACCGAGATGTCTACCGACAATCCTTCAAGAGAAGCGGCCGATACCCCAAGAAAATTTCCGTAAAAGTTTAGAAAGTAGGCCTGGGCTATAGCACCATCTGATAAAGCTTTTGCTTCTGATTTTGTTGTTTCTTCAATTTGATGAAAGTGGATAACTTCATGTCCTGCTGTATAGATCTGAGTGAGAGGATCTAATTCTTTTCGGATCCAAATAAATATATCTGAATCAGAAAATAATCCGTGCGATTTACGTTTTTTGGCAAAACATTCACCGGCATGATCTTGAGCGGACAATTTATTTTCACCAATCTGGTCAGTTGTCAAAATTGAGATTTTGTTTGGTGTCAATTCATTAGTGAAGATATCTTCAAGTGTTAAGCCTTGCTTCTTGGCAAACATCTCAAGGTTGAATTTTGCATAAGGCATAGCAGGCATTAATTCGATAAGATCCGACACACCAACATTTGAAGAGTTCATGATTTGATTCATGCGCGCAATTAACGGATATTTTTCAAAATGGGCCGCACGTTTCTTTGACAAAAACTGAGCGCGTTTTGCTGATGTTTGTTTTTTAGCTTCGGCTTCGATTTTGATCCACTCAGTACGGGCCTCTTTTATCATTGGAGAGATGTAGTCAGATTCTGTTAACAACTCGCCTGTTGCAAATTCTTTTTGTGAAGCAGTTAGGAAGCCACTTGTTTTACAAAGTGATTCTTCTTTTAATCCAAAGGTATCAAATTTTAATTCAGGATGAACTAAATCAGTTGAGAATAACTTTGCAAACTCAATTGCTTTTTCAGAGTTTTGTAAGCGGTCCTTAACCATATTCATAAAACTTTCAACTAGTTTTAGAAGGTTTTGTGCCGTTTTACCTTTAAGTATCTCTCTAGGAAATGAAGCTTCAATACTTGAATTCAAGATTTTAATGAGACCATTGTATTCTTTTAAGAGCACTTTATCGCCCTTAGATCTTTCAACTAAAATGGCCTTAAGGTTTTTCAAGATCTTACGATCATGCTTACGGTTTTCAACAGTATAGTTTTGGTACACAATGTCCTGGTCCATGACCAAGAGTTCATCTAAGCGCTCACGAAAACCATTTGGAAGTTTGTTTTTTGACTCAAGCTTTTGAAGACTTGTAACAAGAGTTAGCTGATTAAGGTTAACCAAATCAAAAAACTTTGCTGTGGCCTTTGATTCTTGTTTTGCCTCTAATAAATCAATTATCTTATAAATGGGCTCAATTGCTCTTGGATTCATAAAACTCAATACTTCACGGCACTGAGTTTTCAAAGAAAGTGCCAGACCTAGTGTTGTATAGCTGTCTGCAGTTTCATTTTTAAGATGTGTATTCATTTCTACCGCAAGTCGTGACACCTGAATAAGTTGAGCGGCCACAAACATCGGGAGGTGGGTTTGTAAAGGTATAGGTGCTTTTGTTTTTATAAATTCCATCGCGCTAACTGATTCTGAAGTTCCAATGTCGTCAACTACAACGAAAGGAGCATAACCGCCGCCTTTTGATGTATTTACGATAGAGCTCATTGGGCCCTTTTCTTCTGGAGCATATCGAACTAAAGCATTATGAGTCATTTTTGGAAGTGCTTTATTTCCGCCGCCGTAGAAAACCCACAAACGAATATCAGCAGCTAGATTTGCGAAACGAATTCCTTCTTTTTTATCTTTCATGGCCACAGGAATACGAGCGATATTCACAAGCTTTTGATAAGCGAAATGATCTGGCTTCTTACGAATCATTTCAAGAACTTCTTTTCTTGATTCTTTAGAAAGTGATTTCATGATGTAAATGCCTGAACCACCAGAAAGATTTGGCGCTTTTACAACCCATTCTTCTGGATTAGCTTCAATAATTTTTACTGATTCCATTTTAGGTGGAAGTGTTTCAGGAGGAGTAATCTTAGGTCCATTGTTGTTCAGACCTAGTTCTTTTATTTTGCCTGCAAAATAAATGGGAGCATAGGTTGTCAGGGCAGCAAGAATAATCTTGTTATCAAGAATTCGGTTTAGGCCACCCATGTAGATTTTTTTAGTGAGAACAGCTTCCAAAAGTCCTGGAACTGCATAATCAGACTGAAGTGGAATTGGATTACCTTTAACATCTAAGACTAACGGGGCTTCTCCATCTTCACCAAGTTTGAATGAGTCGCGAAGATAAAGTGGTTCATTTGTATCTGCATCACGAAGGATCACACCCTTATCAACATCAAATAGTGCTGAGTCTGCATTGATGCGGGAATAAATCGCCGTAACAATTGGGTTAGAACCGTTAATGGTACGAAGACGAATGTAACCTTTCTCGTCTGAGAATAACTGGACTGGATCAGCGTAAACTAAACCAGAATAGGCAGCAAGGTTGTGAATCTCTGGAGCAGCACCGTTCATTCCTCCAGGAGGAAGAATAACCTGGATGCCGTCTTTAATACCGGTCCAGTCTTCACCCAGAGTTTTATATGTTTCAGCAAGGACTTGAAAATGGTCATTTGGCATTAAGCGCCCGAGAGAATCAAGAACTTCCGGATTCTGTTCGTAGTGACCTTCAAGTACATTCATATTATTTGAAGCACCTGATGGGGCACCAGCATTAAGCTCAAGGATTCTGAATGGAAGCTCAGGAAGCTTATCAGTTTTTTTGGCCTTCAAAAGGCTATCGAAATTTTTTGACTGTTCGAAATAATCTTCAATTAACACCAAATCAAGACCAACGTTATCAAAGAAAGGGTATTTCTTCATTGATGGATTATGAAGTTGAAGGAAATAGTTTGGAGATTCTTTAATGGCATCAATAAAAATGCCTCTGATCTCAATTGGTAATGATTTTACAAAGCCAGAATCTTTTATTGTTTTTGAGCCATAGATATCCTGAATTACGCAGCGTAAAGATACAATCAGCGTTTGTGCTGCTTTTTCAATCGTATTAAAAATTGATTTCTGCATCGGCACGATGGTTGTTGTACAAGGAACTGTAAAAATTTTGTAATTTCCATTAGCGTCTGATTTTTGGAATGTTAGATCCCGTTTACGAATAAATCGAGTTAGGCCTTGTGATTCTTTCAAATGCACAGACACGTCGCGTGTAAGGAGGTTTTTTACCAGCGCCTTAGAGTGTTGATAAGGGGCACGCTTGCGCTTTGAAGAGAAGATGTAGTTGGCAACATCGACTTTCACGCTTCCAATAAATCCTAGGTTCGGATTGTAGGGCTGAAGCTTGCGACGGCTTTTTACTTTAATCACACTGACCTCTCTGAAATTCAAATTTACCGGCTTAATACTTTTGGGTAAGTGTAGTCAGGTATTTAACGCTGCGCAGTGTAATCACCCTAATGGTGTAAAATCTACATGGCATAAACCCTTAAACTCACAAATCCCTAGCTTATCCTTTGCAAAATTGGTGACAGTCTTTTGATTAAATAATTCAATAACTTAGCTAGTAGGAATAGTGAGATTTTGAGTACATGTGACTAATCTTTGGACAATTTGCTACAAACTACTAATTTGTTTAGTGATTTTAGTGCCGCGAATCTTAATATTGAATCCTCAAGAACAGAATTAAATGTCTAATAAGCTGAGATAGGGATAATAAAGAATGGTAGCGACGGGCAGAGTTGAACTGCCGACCCCAGCGTTATGAATGCTGTGCTCTCACCAACTGAGCTACGTCGCCATAAGAAAAAAGTAGAGTCATCCTATTTAACTGAGCGTCTCTAGTCAATAACAATAACGCAGGATTATACTGTTTTGGAGCTATGAATAAGCTAAGTCCGACCTCATATAGAGCACTGTTCTTTAAGCATGTATTTCGCTTCTTGGGCAACGTAACCTCACCAAATGAACTCATTGGATCCCATGTAATTGCGGTGTCTGGTGGCGTGGACTCAATGGCACTTCTTTGGTTTGCCCACGGTCTTTTTCAACAAGAGAAGATCGGACCCATCCGAGCACTCTTCGTTCATCATCACACTCGCTCTGGCCAGGATCAGGATGCAAGCTTAGTGCGGGATTTTTGTGATCGGAATCATATTCCGTTTAAAATTCTGCATGCCAAAGATTTGAATACTGAATTGGGTAACTTTGAAGGTCGGGCCAGAAAAGAACGGCGGGCCTTGCTTTTGAATGATTTACTCCCAGGCGAGAGCTTATGGTTAGGTCACCACATAGATGATTCTTATGAGTGGAGTATCATGCAACGATACCGCTCAGGGCAGCCTAAATCCTCGCTAGGAATTCCCGTTCGTAATGGAAAAATTATTCGACCATTTTTGTGTGTCACTAAAGAGCAGCTATTGCATCTTTCGCACTTTGAGAAAATCGTTTTTAGAGACGATCCTACCAATAAAGAAACCAAGTATGACCGGAACTTTTTGCGGGAAGATCTCATCCCACTTATTAAAAAGCGGTTTCCTAAATATTTAAAACATTATGTGAATCATGCCAATCATATGGCGGTCATTTTACACTTGAACATTACTAACCGGGTGAATGAAAATCAAATTCATCTCTATGAGCAAGGCGCAATCATCCAGGGGCCACAATTCTCTCAGTATCAGGTCCAGGAACTTCTGCACTCCTTTTCAAATACAGAGAGGGGAGAGATTTCAGCTCAAATTTTAAAAATGTTTAAGGCCATTGATAATGGCAAAAAAGGTCCTTTCCACTTTAGCGGTGGAACAGAGGTCTATTCTTCTCATAAGCTTTTGATGATTTATCAGCAAAATATGAAAAATAATGATGAGGCAATTGCTAAAACTCTCAAAGGGATTTCAGACGCAGAGCTTATGAGTCTTCCTACCTTTAGTTGGATGGACCTGGAGCGCGCCTGGAAGAATTTAGTAACAACTTCGGATGCTATGTTAAACATGCCTGGCCTGGTTTTAATTTGTGGGCCTGACAATATCGCTAAAACCTTAAATGCTTCGGTCTATGATCCACTGTTTCCGGCCACGTCTCAGCTATGTAAAGAACGAGGTTTTCGCTTTGTGTCCTGTTTAAAGGGCATAGAGACGTGGGAAAGAAAAAAAAATAAGTTGCCTGAAAAGCTCAGGCTTTTACCTCTTTGGAATTTGGCCAATCTCTTTGCTTTCCAAGAATAATTCCCTCCCGTATAATTCTTAACAGTCTCATTAAGAGCTCAAAAAGGTATTTTATGCGTAAACAACAGAAAACTCTCATGCTGTGGATAGTAGTTATTTTGATCATGGCATTTGTCATGAAGGTCTTGGATCCCAAAACAGTTCAGGCAAAAAATATTAATTTTTCCAGCTTCATTACGGCAGTCGAGGCCGGCAAGGTGAAGGAAGTAACTTTTCAGGGTGATAACATCATTCAAGGAAAATTTAATGATGGCTATGATGGCGGAACTTACTTTGAACTAACAGGTAACACTGGAGATGAAACTTTCCGCATTCTAAAAACTGCAGGAATTATTCCTAACTACAAAAGAGAAGAGAAACAAGGGTTTCTTGCGACGATGTTAATTAACTGGTTGCCGATGATTCTTCTTTTTGTTTTTTTCTTTTTCTTTCTTCGCCAGCTTCAAGCAGGTGGTGGAAAGGCCATGAGCTTTGGAAAATCTAAGGCCAAGATGCTAACAGAGAACGATAAGAAAATGACTTTCGTTGATGTCGCCGGTGTTGAAGAAGCCAAAGAAGAATTAGCAGAGATCGTTGATTTTTTAAAAGAGCCTAAAAAATACACAACCTTGGGTGGTAAAATCCCTAAAGGCTGTTTACTCGTCGGACCTCCAGGAACTGGTAAGACTTTACTTGCTCGTGCTGTTGCAGGTGAGGCCGGTGTTCCATTCTTCTCTATTTCAGGTTCTGACTTTGTAGAAATGTTCGTTGGTGTTGGTGCAAGCCGTGTTCGTGATTTATTCGAGCAAGGTAAAAAGCACGCTCCATGTATCATCTTCATTGATGAGATCGATGCCGTTGGACGCCACCGTGGCGCAGGTATGGGTGGAGGTCACGATGAACGTGAGCAAACTCTCAACCAACTTCTTGTTGAGATGGACGGATTTGAATCAAATGAAGGCGTCATCATCATGGCCGCTACTAACCGTATGGATGTTCTAGATCCGGCCCTTCTTCGTCCAGGTCGTTTCGATAGACGTGTAACTGTTGGTCGCCCGGATGTGCGTGGTCGTCACGCTATTATTAAGGTTCACACACGTAAAACTCCACTTTCTGGAGATATGGATCTAGAAGTTATCGCTAAAGGAACACCTGGTTTTACTGGTGCGGATCTTGCGAACCTAGTTAACGAAGCTGCTTTATTGGCCGCACGTGATGGTAAGAAAGCTTTAGATATGAGTGATTTTGAAAATGCTAAAGATAAAGTACTTATGGGAGTTGCCCGTAAGTCGATGATGATTTCTGAGAAAGAGAAGAAGCTAACAGCGTACCACGAAGCTGGACACACGATTGTTGGCATGCACCTTCCACAAACTGATCCTATTCACAAAGTTTCGATTATGCCTCGTGGTCAGGCCCTGGGTGTTACACAGACACTTCCGAACGAAGATATGCTTAACCTGTCTAAAGAGAAGGGTGAAAATTTTATTTCTTTCCTTATGGGTGGACGTGTTGCTGAAGAAATCGTTTATGGTGAAATGACTAACGGTGCTTCAAACGATATTGAGCGCGCTACTGATCTTGCTCGTAGCATGGTTTGTAACTGGGGTATGAGTGAGAAGCTTGGACCTATTAATTATGCCAAACAAAATGGAGGCATGGTTTATGGTTCAGAAAGTGTTTCTTTCTCAGATGAAACATCGCGCAGAATCGATTCTGAAATTGCAAATTTGATTCAGACGAACTATGAAATCGCGAAGAAAATTCTAAATGACAATGTTGATGCCCTTCACCGCGTGGCCATTGCTCTTGTTGCATGGGAAACTCTCGATGCAGAGCAAATTAGAAACGTGGTTGCTGGTAAAGATATTGGTCAACCAGAGCTAAGTAAAAAACCGGCAGAGCCGTCTGCTCCTGAAGGAACAGTGGTTGGAGCAAATCCAATGTTTGGCGCTGGTAAACCGACTCCAGCATAAATGAAATTTAAACGAATGGGGGTGATGAATGTCACCCCTGATTCTTTTTCTGATGGGGGAGAGTTCTTATCCTCCGACTCCATTTTTCACCGCTTAAAAATTCTTAATCAATTTGATGCTATTGATATTGGGGCCGAATCAACTGCTCCTCAGAATCATTCGATCCCTTGGCAAATTGAATGGGAGAGATGGCAAATGGTGCTACCACTACTTAACGAGGTAACCACCACCATTAGCGCAGACACTTATCATCCAGAGACAATTTTTGAACTGCTTAAGCATTGGCGGGATCATAAGCTTAAAAATAGACTGATCTGGAATGATGTCTCCGGAAAATTTGATGATTCAGTGAGAGAGTTTTTAAAGTCAGGCCATGATTATGTTTTTTGCCATAACCTGGCCCCAACAAGAGAGCTCTCAGGCCGGCACATGGATTATGTTTCGCACGAGTTGAATCTACACGAATATTTCCGTTCCCATCTTCACCCACAGGTCATATTTGATCCTTGTCTGGGATTCTCCAAAACCTTTGAACAAAACTGGGAGATCCTTGAGACCTTTGGAGAAATCCAAAAGATGTCCAAACATAATCGTTGGTTAATTGGCTTTTCCAGAAAATCATTTTTAAAAAAGAAATATGGTGTCGAAGAGAGGGATGAGTTGGATCGTTTGCATGTCCTGGAGCTAGAAAAAATAAAGAATCAACTCTCAGGAGAGGTCTGGATCAGGACTCACCGGCCGGACTTAATACCTTAGTTATTTAGCTTCTTTTCGGACTTCAAAGAAATCACTACATTTGCCATCACCTTTGCCATCTCTTCCGCCATCTGGTGCACAAATATATTTCCCATTAAGGTCTTTAAGCTCGCCGCGTTGATCAGGGTACTCAGCGGGAGTAAAATAAACGATCTTACCTTTATATATGTATTTATGAGATTTTGCTTTATTGTCAGCTGATGCTTTCATTGTAAGCGTTGCTAAAAGAAGAAACAAAACAGAAATTTTCATGAAAGAAGTCCTCTCTTATTAAAAAACATTAACACAATCTTTATACTTTTCTTAAGCACTAAGATTCTCAGTTATTTAATATTTTGTCATTTTATAACGATCTTGAGTTATTATTAAGATTCGAAAAGATGGAGATTTTATGGAAGACTCAGGAAAAAAAATCAAACACAAAATTTTAATTGTCGATGATGACAGCGATTTTCTGGAGATGCTTTCTGATATCCTCACAACTGCAGGTTTTAAAGTTACAACTGCTATAGACGGAGTTGATGGCTCGTTTAAGTATTCCAATGAAACTTTTGATCTGATTATGACTGATATTAGGATGCCGAAAAAAGACGGAATAAAATTCGTACAACTAATTCAAACAGATGAAGCACAGAAAAAGATGAGATTGGGTGCTAGTTACAAACCTGTCCCCATTGTTTTCATAAGTGCTTCTCTTGATGACTTTCGTGTTGAGATTGAACTCTTAGGAAATATTGAAGTTTTAAACAAGCCATTTAGTCCTAAGGATGTTTTGGATAAAGTGAATCGATTACTGGAAAAAAAATCCGTGACCGGTACTTCTGGTATGGTTAATTTCAAGGCCGGCGAAGTTGTTATTAAAGAGGGTGATGAAAGTTCTGATCTTTTTTTTGTTAAAGAGGGGAATCTTAAGATCATCAGAAAAGCAAAAAATGGAACAAGCGTAACGGTTTCAAGTGTTGGTGCGGGAGAGATGGTTGGAGAGATGGGATTTCTACTGCACAAAGTTCGAACAGCTTCAGTTTTGGCAGTTACTGATTGTGTCCTTATCAGTATACAAAAAGAAAAGCTTGAGGCCGTGATTTCTACTCAGCCAAAGTGGTTTAAAATATTACTTGAAACGGTGACTACGAGATTAGAAGAGACAACGAAGGTTTTAGCTGAGGAAAGATCTAAGAAAATCTAGTACTTTAGATTAATTACTTTAAGGTCAGGGTTGTTTGAGATCTCATTTCTAATGCTTTTGCCAATACTGACATAAATTCCATTTTTGTTCTCAGATAAGATCGTAAGTGCATTCGATTCGTTTTTGATTTGTTTTGGAATGAGTGCACGACCAGAGAAAAACTTAATCCTCCAAAATTCCATAAACTGAGATTTTGACATATTCAAAACCTCGTCAAAATCCTGAGAAGAAGTTGTTTCAAGGCTGTCAATCATGAGAAATACAGAATTTCCATTTTCCCATACGAGTTGTTCTGCTTTAAGGATTTTTAAAAGACTTTCCTCTGTGATTGTTGCGGAATTAGATTTGTTAAGAGCTACAAATACATCAGCAGCCGAAACCTGAGCAAACGTTGAGCAAACAATGAGAAGAGGAATTAAAATCAATCTATGCATAAAACCTTTGAAAAAAATATTTTATGTGTAATATCATACATATGAAATATATCTTTCAATTGTAATCATTTTTGTTGGACGTGCAAATGAAAAATCTCCTTACTATAGCTTTTCTAATCTTGGGCACAACTGCCTTTGCACAAGATGTACATTTCTTTGGAAGCATTAAAGCTGCAAAAACGACCATTGACGACAATGACATCACATACGATGAGACTTCAAATAAAATGTCTTTGTCGCCTTTAAGTACTGCAGGAATAAGCTTTGACGCCAATTTAAACAATAAATTTCAGGTCTTATCTCAGTTCATTTATAAAAATAATTCTTCTCTAGGTCTTGATCTTTTGCAGATTCGCCATAATTTTGACTCCACTTTAGCTGTGAGATTTGGATTGCAACGTTTGCCTTCGAATCTTCATTCCGAGAATATTCAGATTCAGGCACTTCAGCCGTGGCTTCAAGCACCGAGGGAAGTTTATGGAAGGGTTCCTGTCTACTCATTTACTGGTGCGAGTGTCGAAAAAGACTTTGGCCCGCATGTGACAGCTCATTTCTATGGCGGTGATACTTCAGATACGTTTATTACAGAGCAAGCTGAGTATAAATCATCTGCTCAGAATCTTCTTGGTGGAAGATTAAATTTTAAGCTTAGCGATTTTAAAGCATTTGTGAATGCTTATAGGGGCGAGGCGGATTTGACTATAAAATCTGATATAGCGAATCCCTCGCTATCTGGTACAACGATTGGATACACACGAGATTTCAAACTAGAAGCCATTCAGGGATTTACCTCTGGCTTTGAATACCGCCCTAAAGATTTCTTTTTTATGTCTGAATATTCGCTTGTAACTTCAAGAGACCCAGCTTTGGAAAGAGTTGAAGGAATGTACGCAACCGTTGGAAAAGAAATTAATGAGAAATGGGTGCCTGTCATAACTTTTTCAACCGATCTGGATGTGGATTCTCATTTCTCACCCACCAAAACAACAACATATGCTTTCAATTTAAATTATCGACTTGATTACAATAATATAATTAAGGCCGGCGTTGAGCACGTCAATTACAAAGAAAGAACTGTTTTATCACCCACTATCGATCCAACTTCAACCTCAAGTGCAAGTATCTATACAAATGGTTCTCCTGGTCAGAACTTTGATGTTTATTCCCTCGTTTGGGCATTTGTTTACTAAGTGGGTAATCAAATAAGTATTTTTCCTCGAAGATTGACGGCTTTTAGCCTTGTTTTACTAGCATCAGTAGTGTTGTTTTCTGTTTATTCTCAGTTTAAAACAGCTGAGCTTATGAATTCTTTTCAGGCCAATGATGTCCCTACTCTTCAATTGTCGTGTGCTGCTACGAGAGTTATGAAAGAAACAGAGCATATTTTGAGCGATTCAAGTTTTGATCAAACTGAACTTTCTGCTAATGCCTATGCAGTAGAAGATTCTCTTAAAGAGATGATCGCTTTAACGAATGAGTTCAGTGAAGTTTCTAGCAAGTTTTCCAATTCCCAAAGTTACCTGAGCTTTAAAGAAATATCACGAAAAGACTTTGTAGGCCTTGATAAATCTGGACTGTTCCCTCAGTTACGAAATGATGTTCAAACATTAGTTGAAGAATACTTATTTAAAAAAAATGAGGCCATTAAGCAGCAGGTCATTTTTGGCCAAGTTTCCAGTATTGTTACTGTGGTCGGATTTATTTTCTTTTTATTTTTAATTCTTGCGATCTACCGTCGCTACCAGTCCAATGCTCAAACTTTAGTACAGGTAACACATAGTCTTGAGCTGGAAAGGCTTGCATCGATACAGTCATCTAAGCTTGCTTCTCTTGGTGAAATGGCCGCTGGACTGGCGCATGAAATTAATAACCCTCTCGCAGTTATTATTGGTCGCGCAGAAATGATTATGACTCAAATTTCCGAGGGGTCCGCAACTGATGTCGAAGTTTCTAAAACGATTTCTAAAATAAATGACATGGCATTTCGTATTTCTAAAATAGTCACATCCATGAGGAAAATTTCTAAAGGGGCCGTGAATAATGATCTTGCCTCTATAAATTTGAATTCTGTTATCGAGGATATTCTTAATTTGTCGTCTGAAAGGCTCCGTACATCACTGATTATTTTAGATCGTTCTGGGGTGGATAGTGACCTTAATGTAATGGCAAGTTTTACTCAATTGTCCCAAGTTATTATCAACCTTTTTAATAATAGCGTCGATGAATTGATTAAAATGCCAGAAGAAAATCGAAGTATTGTTTTGTCGACTGAACAAATTGGAAGTGAAGTAATCCTCAGAATTAGTGATTCGGGTCAGGGTATTCCAGATGCCGTGAGAAAAAAACTATTTGAGCCATTCTTTACAACAAAAGAAGTCGGCAAGGGGACTGGACTTGGATTAAGCATATCGAAAGGATTAATGATCGATATGGGTGGTAATTTAGAATTATCACCTGACCTCAATCAAACATGCTTCATTCTTAAACTTCAAAAAGCCTAACAGGCCTAGATTAAAAATCAATCCGATAAGATGTGTAAATGTTTTGTGTTCTGTCATTAGTGAAATAATTATTGGCCGGGGCGACACCCGCCTTGTAGTCATACAATCCAAATCTAATCACTTGTTGATGATTAAATGGGATAGCAATAAAGTAATGCTGACCCTTATTGTTTGAACGCTGGTAAAATTCGTTAAACTGTAAATAGGCGTACTCATCTAAATAGAAGTTTTTATCCGTATTAATGTACTCAATCCCTACAACATACTCCTTCTCAAAAGTGTAATTCATATTAAATAGATTGGAGTTACTTTGAGAGGGACCTTCTCCGCTCAGATAGTCATTAACTCGTAAATTACTCCACGAAAAATTTAGTCCGGTGTTGAGAATTTTTTCAAGTCCTACATATAGAGTGTGATTGAGAGCTCGATAATACTCTGGGCCTGATCTTGCTGAGTCCTGGTATTCGGCATCGTAGTATGAATCGTAGTACCAAAGCATGGAGTATACACTTACTTTATTAGCAATACGTGTATGTTCATAATCCCATTCATTGAGCAAGGCAGTTTGATCTGCGCGACGATCGACCTTGTTTTCATCAGGATCAACCTGTGCAGCAGTTCGGTCATTTTTATCTGTGAAAAAGAATGGGGTATAAAATATTCTTGTTTTAAAGCTCATGTCTTTTGGCATGGCGTTTTTAAAATCATATCTAAGTGCTACGCCATCAAAGATGGCATTATAACTAAAACGGGGATATGTCCCGTTTCTGTAAAGAGCATCTAGTTGATTGAGCGGCGGTCCACCTCGAGTCGTCATCCTTCCTAATGCTAGAGATAACCTGTTCTCAAAAGCCTTCCATCTAAGATAGGCGACATCAAACTTTGCATCTGAGCCAGTGTAAGCATAAGAACCTTCGAGAGAGTGATATGAGCCTTCAGAAATGCCCTCTCTGCTGTCGCTGTTATAGATTTTACCCATGGCAATTGTAGTGAAAAAATCCAAATGCTCTGAGATATTAAAATCAATATTAAGACCAACATGCAATCCGGCCAGGTTTCCGTAGTTCTTATCTTTCTCACCAGTCGTCGGGTCCGTTTTAACTGAATCAAGAAATTCAACATTGGTGATAAAAGTACCCGAAAAATGCACTCGATCCAAAGCTCGATCAAGATTTATTTCTTCAACTTTTTCTTCTAAGTGCGCCAATCTGTCTTCGACTGTCGTCTGTGCAAGCAAAGGAGGGACGGTCAAACATAATAAAAAACCAAAAATTAACTTATTCATTCACCTACCACCGATCCCGCACGACCTTGGATATTCATTTTATAACTTTCAACTAAATGAGCGCAATCCATGTGCGTGCAGTTGTTTAAGAGCTGCTTAGTAAACTTCTCATCGCAATTGATTGATTTTTTCATCTCAAGCAGCGATTTTTTAATTAATAATGAATTTGAACTTGGGCAACCCTGAGTAACTAGAGCGATATGGTCAGACATGCTTGCGTAAGCTTTTGCAAAAGCTAGAAATGTTACAGCTATTATTAAAAAATTCCGATAAGACAAACAAATCTACATTGAAAAGGTTTACGAAATTATAAAATGACACAGAATAAGTTGTCCAATTTATTATTAGCCATATTGCTCTCAACGGTTGCAGGTCAAGCTGTACCTCTCTTATTTATTTCAATTGATCTTATGGAGTTGGGACTTCCTTGGAGCTTCGAAAATGGAGCTGATGTTTATAAATCACAATTGATTTATTTATTTAGCTCCGTTACGGTGCCCATTTTTATTTACGTTCTTTATATGCAATTCAAAAGAATTGCATCGCAGAGAATATTCTTAAATAGAATCTTAGATGGCATGAGTGAGCAAATTGTCGTTTTGAATAATGACTTGGAACCAACTTTTAAAAACAGGGCATTCGCTAATTCCTTAGCGCCATTTAAAATGGATGATTTATTTGAGTTTAAAGATAAAACTGAGCCATTCGAGTGGACATGCGGAGAGGGTAGTTCCCTTAGGACATTTGTGTGCAGCTTTAGCAAACTTAATGACCTAACTGGTACAATGTTAATTCTCGAAGATATTACTGACTTCAAGAGAAAAGATGAACTTCTTAAGACGCAAGAGCAAAGCATGATTAGTTCAAGTCGACTTGCTTCTCTTGGTGAAATGGCAGCAGGCATTGCTCACGAAATTAATAATCCCCTGGCCGTGATTATTGGTCGTTCTGAAATGATCCTGTCCCAATTAGCTGATGGGTCCGCCACAGATGTCGAAGTTAATAAAACGCTATCCAAAATAAATGATATGGCCCATCGGATTTCTAAAGTGGTGACATCCATGCGCAGAGTTTCAAAGGCCGGGGTCAAAGAAGAAATTGTTGCTACGAATTTGTTTTTTGCCATAGAAGATGTTCTTAATTTATCTGCTGAAAGAGTTCGTAATTCATTAATTGAACTGGATTTTTCAGGTGTAAATCAAAATACGTCAATCCAAGTAAACATGTCTCAATTATCTCAAGTTCTGATTAATCTTTTAGGCAATAGTATTGATGAGCTTCTCAAAAATGCTGAAGATAACAGGAGGATTTGGCTTTCGAATGAAGAAATTGAAGGTCAAGTTATTCTCAAAATCAGAGACTCAGGCGCTGGGATCCCTGTGAACGTAAGAGAAAAGTTATTTCAGCCCTTTTATACGACTAAAGAAATTGGGGTGGGCACCGGGCTTGGTCTGAGCATTTCAAAGGCCCTCATGATTGGAATGGGCGGGGATCTGGAACTATCACCGGATCTATCCCAGACATGTTTCATCCTCAAATTTAGAAAGGCGTGATTTTTAATCGGCCAAATTGAGAATACTGCCTGAGCCCTGATTATTCTCAAAATACACAATATCCACCATTAAACACGCCGCCATCATCAAGGCCTTTGTTTCAAGTTCAAGATCTGGTTGAGCAAAGCTCACGATAAAATTATCTTTATCCGTGAAAATTTCGTTTAAGGCGCCCGACCATTGTTTTTGAATGATTCCGATCTTACGGTTATTTTTTCTGAATTCGAAAGTCCATAGTTTAAAAATGGGGCTGTTAACTTCGGCGATGATGATGCCGTTTGCATCGCATACATCAAACTTCTTGTACAAGATGGAGAAACGTTGTTGTAAGTGACCCATGAGTTTACCACTATCGTTTTCCAGATAAAGAACTTTAAAGAACCATCTAAAGGGAAATATTGCTCGATACATGATCTGGCGGTTTTGATCAAAAATTTCTATTTCAAAACTGCGCCAGTGTTTAAAGAACCCGCGCATCAGAGCTGCAGCAAGTCCCTTTGAAGCTTCTGCGGCATATGCGATGGGATTCATATTCTCGTCAAGAATGCGGTACTTGTTTCGTGTTTCATACCCAAGCAAGATTTCAAAACCTTCAAGGACCTGTTGAACATGCAGCTTTTTTGAAGCACTGAGTGTTTCTTCGAATTTTGTTTTCATGAACAGATATTAACTTGTAATATATAGATATGAAACTATCTGGCTTAACTCTTGATACTGTTTATTTTGAAGACTACCTGTCATTTTTAACAGAGGTATTAGAACTGGAGCTTCAGGAGTTGACTGATATCTCTATGCGTTTGGATCTTAATTCAACATGGCTTGAGATCAAAAAAGTTCCGACGGCCCCGCATCAGGTTGCAAGTAACGTGGAATTTGCCTTGGAGCATGATGAGTATGAAGCCTTGAAAAAGAGGGTGGACTTCTTTTATTATCGTCGTGGACCTAGTAGGTTTCTCTTCTTAGGTGCAGATAATGACTTATGCAGCTTAGTTGATCCTGATGGTCGGGTATGGCGGTTTGTGCCAGATTTTCGCCCAACAGTATCGCCATATACCTCACTAACTTTGTAAGAATCTATTAGTTTACGAATCTTTAAGACTTCTGGAACAATCAACAGCGGTACTCAGTTACTTTCTTTTGGAAAAGGATTTCCGCATGAAAATTTCATCTCTACTTCTCGTTAGCTTTATCCTTCTATCTGGCCAAGCTGTCGCGTCCACTGAGAGCACCAAAGTTATCTACGGTGAAGATAATCGCAAAGATGTCTATGATTCAACTAATGCTTCATTCATTGAACTGGCAAAGTCCACGGCCGCAATGATTAGTGATTCAAATCTTAAATCAATTTTAAACGGCGAAGTTGAAATTTCAGGTTCTACACTTCAGGCCAGGGGGATTTGTGCTAAGGAGAGATTTTCTAGCCAGATTTCTGCTGCCAATTGTTCGGGCTTTCTAGTTGCTAACAACAAACTTGTTACTGCCGGACATTGTATTAAGTCTGAAGAAGATTGCAAAAACTATAAATGGGTTTTTGACTTTAAGGTTGACCATGCTGAACAAGGGACCGTTAATGTTTCATCAACGAGTGTCTATTCATGTAAAAGAATCATTTCTCGTAAATTAGATAGTGCTACTAAAGATGATTATGCATTTATTGAGCTTGACCGCAAAGTGACTGATCGCTTGCCATTAAAGGTTCGTCAGTCAGGTAAGATTTCTAAAGGTGATTCAATTGTTGTTATTGGTCATCCGACGGGGATGCCAACTAAAATTGCAGATGGGGCCAATGTAAGAAACCTTCAAGGAAAGTTTTTTCAAGCAAACCTAGATACATATGGTGGTAACTCAGGTTCGGCCGTATTTAATGTCGAGACTGGAGAAGTTGAAGGCATTTTGGTGCGTGGCGAGACAGATTATGTCTTTAACTCTGCCCTGGGATGCCAGGTATCAAATCTGTGTGCAGCAGATGGTTGCCGCGGAGAAGATGTCACATACATTAGAAACGTTCCAGGAATCTAGACCACCTTCTTACCAAATATTATCTTACAGGCCCCTCAAAAGAGGGGCTTTTTATTTTGACGTTCCATTCTCATACAGAGACAATTTCAACACTTAAACTCTCATGGAAGGAGAAAATATGAAATTCATCGCAGCTCTCGCTGTTCTTGGTGCGTTGTCTACTGCCCAAGCCGCTAAAATTGCCGTCATCGATTCTGGACTTGATTACAAACACGAAATGATTGTTTCTAACCTTTGGACTAACGCCAATGAGATTGAAGACAATAGAGATGAAGATGGTAATGGATATCAAGATGATGTTCATGGTTGGAACTTTGCTGAACAAAACGGCAAAATTATCGATTACAAATACCTCGGAACATTTTCTCCTGATTGCAAAAAGTACTTTGATATCCAAGGTAAATATTTTCTCCAGACAGCAACTGAAGCTGAAATCACTTGGATGAAAGAAAAAGTAAAAGATCCTAACTTTATTAAAGAGATGGGAAAATTTGGTAACTTCGTTCACGGGACGCACGTTGCTGGTATCACTATTGGTGAATCTAAAAACGAAGCGATGGGAATTAAATTGATCCCGACAGAAGTGAAGCCTTTCTTTGAAGGTCTTTCAGCTAACAAGTCTGCAGATCCAGAAAAAAAATGGCAGCTTCTTGAAACTGCTTTTTTGGCCCTTGCATCTCAGCAGATGAAACTTCTCACAGATATTGCTGTATTTGCAGCTGGTCACAAAGTTGACGTGGCAAACGGTTCTTTTGGAACTGGATTCAAACAAGGTAAAATGATCGGTGACCTTGCTTTCCGGGCCATCTTCTTCAAAAAGCCAACAGAAGAAGAATCAAACAGAGCTGCTTCTTTGTTCATTGGTTCATTAGTTAAAGAAGGATCTAAATTCGTTGCCGCTGCCCCAAATATTCTTTTTGTTTTCGCTGCTGGAAACGATGGAATGAGTAACGATGAGTTCGGTACATCTCCGGCCAATATCAAAGCTGATAACGTCATCTCGGTTGGTGCGACTTATAAAAACGAATTCTTTGCTCCATTTTCAAACTTTGGAACAAAAATGGTTGATATCGCAGCTCCAGGTATGTTGATTAAATCTTCTATCCCTGGAAACGATTACCTTGAAGTTTCTGGTACATCTCAGGCGGCTCCTTTTGTTGCCAATGTTGCTGCTAAAATTAAAGGTGCCAACATTAAACTTAACCCACTTGAAATCAA
>JBILYY010000126.1:0-9836 GCA_044377495.1 Bacteriovoracaceae bacterium
AGGGAGAGAAGAGCGAGTTTAAAGGTTTAGTTGACGAGCTTTCGAAAGAAAGTGGAAAGCAAGATTTACGTCAGCCTCAAGTCACTGAGAAAAATATTGGACAGGATGTTCAAGTTTCATCTCATGCGATGAAAAGGTTGAAAGAAAGAAATATTGAGCTTGATGGAGATGAATTCATGAAGCTCAAGGAAGCGGTTAGTAAGTTAAAAGCGAAGGGTGGTCATGACTCTCTCGTAATTACCAACAAGGCGGCATATGTCGTCGACGTAGATAAAAATACGGTGGTAACTGCGGTAGATAAAAACAACATGAACGAAAACGTTTTTACTAAAATCGATTCGACCATATTTATGATGTAGTTGCTAATGGGAGTTAGCGTAGTTTTATAATAATAATTTTGGCATATGAGGTTGGCTGGTCCTTTTCTGGAAGCCACTGGTAAGAAGCTGTAGTCTTCAAACCCCTCGCCAAGTCTAGGAGGGACAACATGAGTATTCTTTCGTCTTTTAACATCGGTGTTAGTGGTCTAAACGCTGCAGGATCGTCAATGGCTGTAGTGGGTGACAACATCGCCAACGCCGGTACCAACGGCTTCAAATCATCCCGCGCAGAATTCCAGGACATGCTTTCAAACTCTCTCAAGGGTATTGATGGTGGTGACCAAGTTGGATCTGGTACAAAACTAGCTCACGTAACAGCTCAGTTTAACCAAGGGACAGTAACTCGTACTCAAAACATCACAGATCTTGCCATTAACGGTAACGGCTTCTTTGAAGTCGATGCTCCACAAGGTAAAGGTTATACTCGTGATGGTGCTTTCCATTTCGATAAAGAAGGCTTCATGGTTAACGGTGACGGTTATAAAGTTAACGGTTTCCAACCTGATGAAAAAGGTGGAATCACAACTAAGTCCGGCGCAATCAAGCTTGGAAATACAACAATTCCAGCAACTCCATCTACAGATGTAACTGTTTCTATGAATTTAGATTCACGTGCACCAGTAATGAAGTTTGATCCTACTAATCCAGAAAAAACATCTAACTTCAACTCATCAATGACTGTATACGATAACGTAGGTACAGCTCGTTTAATGACTGTTTATTATAATAAAGCTTCTGACGGTGCGACTTGGGAATACCACGCTATGATTGATGGAGCAGACGCTACTGGCGGTGTTCCAGGAACAATGATGGAACAGGCCAATGGTACTTTGAAATTTAACCAGAAAGGTGTTTTGGAAGAAGAAATTGCAGGAACAAACAGCTTCAACTTCAATAAAGGTGCTCTTCCAGGACAAAAAATCGCTCTTAACTTTGGTACATCGATTAAAGAAGGCGGAACTGGTCTTGATGCTTCAACTCAGTTTGGTTCGAAATCATCTATTGCACGTCATACGCAAAATGGTTCTTCGGCCGCTACACTTTCTTCAATGTCTTTCAATGATCAAGGTATTTTGACTGCGGTTTATGATAACGGTCAACAACGTGATCTTGGACAAGTTCTAGTTGCTAAGTTTGAAAACAACGAAGGTCTATTCAAAACTGGTAAGAACTTATTCAAACAAACTCTTAAATCAGGTCAAGCAGCTATTGGTAAGCCGGGTGCAGATGGTCGCGGTGAAGTTCTTGCAAAATCAATTGAGCAATCAAACGTTGATATCGCAAATGAGTTCATCGGATTAATGGCCGCTCAACGTAACTTCCAGGCCAACACAAGAACGATCACAACATCTGACCAGATGTTACAAGAAGTTCTTAACATTAAACGTTAATAGTATCTAACTCCTAGACTCTAACTCCTAAGGGGGGCCCAAGCGAAAGCTTGGGCCCCTTTATATAACACTCTGTCAGAAGATGTTGGATTAGATTTTTGAATCTCAAGCTAAAATAGAAGAATGAAAATTCTTCTTCTTGTCCTCTTATTTTCTACGATCTCTCAAGCTTCACCCTTTAAACCTGTTCGTGGCCTGTACATCTGTCACCAAGGCAATGAAGAAAGTATTTGTGACCAAATTCTTAAACCATTTTTCACTGGCGATAATCTCTCAGCAATCTCAGTTGAATATGTTGGATGGTGTGGCTCCATGGGTCCTTATATATACTCTTGTGAAAATGATGTATGCGAGAATGAAGGCTTAAAATTTGAATTTCGAGATTCAAATCATTATCGTTGGGAAAACAAGCAGTACAAAATTCATTGTGAGTTTGTAAAAAAATAATTTATTCGCTCTTGGCCTTCGCACCGAATGAAGCTTTTTCAGCAATAGGCACCGCTTTAGTTTCGGATGCGCTATCAGCATAAAATACAATTTTACTTTCATGACACGCCTGATTTTTTAGCTTCATTACTTTTTGACAAACGTGAGCCAAGCTGTGGTCCGAAATTTTATCTGGATCTTTCAGAAAACTAAGCATTACTTGAAACATTTCAGGTGCATCTTTTTCTGGACAATCTTTCATGATTTCTTTTGCTGCTTTCAAAAATGGTTTTTGGGTTACTTCGCATATATTAATTTTACCCACCTGCTTTTCTTTGGCCGGATCATCCAGATCGAGAAATATGATGGAAGAAATTGTCCCGCCCGAGTTCAGCGTCTGAATGGCATTTCTTAAAAAACGCCTTTTATTTTGTCTTGTTTCTTCAATCTCTCTAAATTTGTCCCTGTTTAAATTTGAGCAATCACCATCGGCCAATAAAAAAATTTTGAGTGCAATTGATGATTCTACTGCTTCTTCCAGACACTTTTCACCATCATTATGAGCAAAGCTTTCAAAACTAAACATCAGTCCAATGCATAAGAAAAATTTCATTTTGTTATAATAAATCACTTGAGTGCAAAACTTCTTCGCAAGTGAGTTTTCAGGCATTTAGACTAAATTGACTTAAAAGCGTTGACTCAAATTTGAGGCTCTGAGAAAAGAGCTTTATAATGCCCTTACAAAGGGGGGATCCATGTCAATTCTATTAATTATGGCCATGTCCTTGTTCTTTTCTTCGTTTAGTTATGCCAAGGTGAACGAGTGTTACAAAGAGATTACTCAAGCCGCTAAAAATGAGTGCATGTTATTTGAAAGAGATAAGTCAGTGGGTAGATTAATGGCCAAAATAACTAGATGGTGTGCGGACAAAGAAGAGCTGCAAGAATCTATGGGAGGTTCAATTTATCCGATGTTATTGCATGAATGTATGGCAAAAAAACTCGATTATTTGTCTAAACACATAGAATAATAAAATTAACCATTATTCCCAATGGCTTCCACTGGACAAGCGGCGAGTGCGTTTTCAGCTTCCTCAAACTCTGCTGGAGTCTGAGGCTGAAGCATAACGTAGGCATGCCCATCATTGTCATTCATAGTGAAAAATTTAGGAGCTTCTACACAACAAGCATCACACGCGATACATTGATCATCCACATAGTACTTACCAGAGATGTTATCTTTGAAACGTGAATTTTTGTCTGCCATGTAAAGCTCCTGTTAGCGCACTTAATTTACAGCAAACCAGGGTTTGTGACAATCTTAGCTTTGTTATTTAACGTTTTGATTAGTTCTTCTCTAACCTTACGAGAGAAAGCCTGACCTTGAGCAGTCATTTCGGCCACAAACTGGTCTTCAACCTTTTTAGCCTCACCTAACTTGGAGTTCACTCTTACCAGGTAGATCGTTCCAGCATTTCCGAAGTTTAATATATCTCCATCATTTGCCTTAAAAAGCTCTTCTGATTCTTTAGGAGATAGTGTTAGTTGGCCAATCGTTTGGTCATACTGATTAGCTTCAGTGCTCTTAAAGAATTGAGCATCTAGCTTCTTTTGGAGAGCTTCTAATTCAGCTAGCTTGTTATCTTTTAGTAGAGCAGTAATCTTTTCTTTTTCAGATTCAAGTAGTTTGTCTAGATCTTGGGCCTTGGTTTTCTGGATCGCCATTTGGGCCAATTCAGATTTTACGTCATTAAGTGCTTTTGTTTGTGCAGCTTTTTTATCTTCAACATAAATGATGTGGTAACCAAATTGTGTTTTAATTGGCTCAGAGATCGTACCCTTGGTCATTTTGAAAGCAACTTCATCAAATTCTGGAACCATTCTTCCACGAGCAAACCATCCAAGATCTCCACCATTTGTTTTACCAGTTGCATCTTCTGATTCTTTACCGGCGATAGTGGAGAAGTTTTTTGTACTTACTTTTGCTTTGATTGCTTTAATTTTATCCAGCGCCTTTGGATCTTCGGCTTTAATTAGAATGTGACGTGCTTTAACTTCTTCTGCTTGGTTATATTTTGCATAATTTTCAGTATAAGCCGCTTCAAGAGATTTACTATTTTCAGGCTTCGCAATATAGGCCTTAATTTCATCTTCAGAGACACTGACTAAAGGTGCCAGTGCATGACGGCTAACTTTGATAGCGTGAACATTGATTGTATTGTTTTTGAAGTTAAGCACATCTTTAACAAAGTTTTCTGAAACCACTGTCGTTGCAAACAGCTCGTCAACTTTCTTTTGCTTTAAGTCATTTCCTATTAATTCTTCAAACTGAGTTGGAGAGTAACCATTAGATTGTAATACGTTGCGGTATGTATTTACGTCAAACTGCTCATTCTTTTTAAAATAGGCGAGATTTTTAATTTCGCTCTTAATTTCCTCTAATGACACAACGAGTCCCATGCTGTCCGCCGTGTTCGCAATCAGTTTCTGTTGAACCAACCCGTTCATGACTGATTGTTTTATTCCCATTTCCTCTAATTGCTTTTGGGTCATTCCTTTCCCACCCATCATCTGAGTAAAGAATTCAATCTGTCTATTCATGGCGTTTTTATATTCTTTAATCGTTATTTCGGTGCCATCTACTGTGGCCACATTCTTACCTCCACCGAGGGAGAATTTGTCGAAACCGCTGAACAAAAAGCTCGCAGTAATGATGAGGAAGATGAAGGTTAAGATAAAATAGGACATTTTGCTGGCAAAAGCGTTTCTCATTGGTTTCCTTTGGACTAAAAATAAATGCAAGTTATTTTATCGGGGAATCATGGTTCAGGTCAAAGACTTTTGACTAGAAACTTCGTTGGCATTGAGCATTGATTTCGCTACTCTTATAACATTAGAGAAAAACTTTAAGGGCTTGAGCTTGAAACTGATTAATGAGTCTTCTAAAACCAAAATTGTCAATAATCTCATGGTTGGGATCCTGGCGCTTTATGGCATCTCGCAAAAACGCTTTGATTTAAACGAGACGACCATGTTCCACCAGCTAGTAACTGAGGTGATTTCCCCCATACAGGAAGGCCTTGCGGACTCCAAGAAATCACTCTCTTTCCTCTGGGAAAACTATCTTTTGATTGTAAATACCAGCAAGGAAAATAATGTTTTAAAGAAGCAGATTTCGCGTCTTGAGAGCGATCTTATGACGATGGAAGAAGTGAGAAAAGAAAATCTACGTCTCAAGCGGCTGTTGAGCTATTCGGATGAAATGTCTCACCAGAGAGTTATGGCGCAAGTAGTTGGCTGGGACTCGGCTAACGAATTCAAAGTCATTCGTCTTAATAAGGGTAAGAATCACGGAATTAAAGTCATGGCCCCTGTAATAACCGATCATGGCCTAGTTGGTTATGTTTATCGAGTGACTGATAATTATGCTGATGTTCTTACTATTCTAGACCAAAACAATCGCGTCGATGTGATGATTGAAAGAACACGCACTCATGGAATTGTAGAAGGCGTATTTAATTTCAAATGTGCTCTTAAATATATTATGCGAAATGAGCCTGTTGAAGTTGGTGATAAGTTAATAACCGCTGGAGTTGGTGGAATTTATCCTAAAGGCGTTAAAGTCGGAATGATTACGGATATCACAAAAGAAAACTTTGGTATGACATTATCAATAGAAGTCATTCCGAGTGTAGACTTCGATAAATTAGAAGAAGTTCTAGTCTTAATACCTTCAGAAGTTGCTCAGGTCAATCTACCGGCATTGGTACCAACTTTAGTTCCAATCACGGAGAAAAAATTATGAGAATGAGATTTTCCCAGCTTTTTTTAGCCTTTGGAATAACTCTGGCCCTTTTGATCGGACTTGAGATTGTAACCTCCACGGTCCTTCCAGCAATGGGATGGAAAGAGTATCGACTAACATTTAATGTACTGATCATTTTATTTTTGGCAATCCGCATGGATTCTCCGCTCGTTCCATGGCTTATCCTCGGTCTACAAATGGTTCATTCCATTTTTTCTATTGAAGGATGGGCACTTGGGACACTCGCTGGATTAATTGTGATGATGTCCGCAAATTTTTTAAAAGAAGTTCTCCATTTGACGACTGCTTTTATGACTATGATTACGGTTCAACTTTTTCAGATTATTTGGTACGTGACGGTGACTTTGGTCATTTGTCTGAAAATTTCAGACTTTGATAAATTCGGAATGATCCTTTGGAGTTTTATCCCTGGAAGTATTTTACTTTCATTAATCTCTCCGGTCTTGTTTTGGATGTTAGGGCTTATCTGGAGAGTTCCTAGTGAAGGTGGCTCTCGGGGAGTAGAAATTTAGTCATGTTTGGGGAAGAAGAATTAGTCAAAATTCACAAAGACAGGGCGACACTCCTGTCTTACATCATTACTGCCGCTTTTGGTTTGGTGCTCGCTCGTTTATGGTATCTTCAGGTTTATAAGGGCGAAACCCTTCATAATTATTCTATTCAAAACCGTTTGAGAAAAGAAGTTGTTTGGGCCCCGCGAGGTCTTATCTACTCTCGAGACGATCAATTAATAGTGGATAACGTTCCGCGATTTGATGCGATCTTAACACCCCAGTTTTTGATGGATAATCCTGAGACGCTACAGAAACTTTCAAAAATGCTTAGTATGGATATCGCTTCCATTCATTCCATTCTGAAAAAAAACTCAAATCAGGCAAAATACCGGCCTATTATTATTAAAAAGAATATCTCATTTGATGAGTTAGCGCAGATTGAAACTCAGAATGCGGATTTGCCTGGAATAAGTGTAGATACATTTATTTCTCGTGAATACCGAGACAAAGAAGTTGGCGCTCATTTATTAGGTTATATTTCGGAAGTGTCACAGACCCAACTCCCTAAACTGCGTGAAAGAGACAAGATGGATTATCGTCTTGGAGATTTCATTGGCCAGTTTGGTATTGAAGAACAGCTCGATAATTATCTTCGAGGTGAAAATGGCCATGAATTTGTTGAAGTGGATGCAAGAGGAAGAAGAAAGCGCTACATCAACACTGATAATCTCTTTAAAGGTATTGAAGCAGAAAAACCTCTTTCAGGGATGAACGTCAAGCTTACTATTGATCGTGATATGCAGATGGCAGCCTTCAATGCACTTGAGGGGAAAGTTGGTGGGATCATTGCATTAGCAATTGATTCGGGTGAAGTACTTACTATGGTTTCTCGTCCTTCGTTTGACCCCTCTCAATTCTCAAGAGGGTTGACTCCAGAATATTGGCGGAGTCTTGTTAATAATAAAGAACATCCTCTTCGGGATAGAAATATTCAGGAACATTTTTCACCAGGATCAACATTCAAGGCCCTCACCGGTATTGCTGCTTTTGAGGAAGGTGAGATTGATGAGAATACTGAAATATTTTGTACTGGAAAGTGGCAATTTGGACGAAGACCTTATCACTGCTGGAAAAAAGAGGGTCACGGGGCCACTAACTTAGTTAAAGCGATTCGTGAGTCTTGTAACATTTATTTTCAAAAAGCGGCCAACCGCATGTCGATTGATGCCCTTGCAAAATATGCTAAAGCTTTTGGCTTGGGTGCGCGTACAGGTATTTCACTTCCAAGAGAAGTTGCGGGTCTGATTCCGACTTCGGAATGGAAGAGAAAACGTCTTGGCCAAGAGTGGCAAGCTGGAGAAACGCTTTCGTGTGCGATTGGGCAATCCTATGTTTTGGCCACAACCATCCAACTTGCGACCGCCTATGCTGCTATCGCAAATGGTGGCAAAATATTTCGTCCGTTCGTTGTTAAAGATGTGTTTGATACTGAAGGCGAGTTGGTTAAAACTTACACTCCTGAACTTCTTTCTCAAATAAAAATGAAAAATCCGAAAACACTCAAGTTCATTCGTGAAGGACTATTCCAGGTTGTGAATAACCCTAAGGGAACTGCCTGGTATCGTAGAGGTCAGGGTATTTTAATGGCCGGCAAGACTGGAACATCTCAAGTAAGAGGTGCCAATGCGGATAAAATTCACCAAAAATGCGAGACGATGGATTACGAAGACCGTCACCATGCTTTATTCGTAGGATTTGCTCCGGCCGATAATCCTAAAATTGCGACAGCTGTAATTGTCGAACATGGATGTCACGGATCAAGTGCTGCTGCACCAGTAGCCGAAGCGGTTATTACAAAATACATGCAAAAATATCACCCTGAAATGTATCTTCAGAATCTTGAAAAAGATAAGACAATCAAAGACAGCTGGATTAAATCTCTTCGCGCAAATGTAGTTCCAAAACCTGTAGCGGCTCCGGCCACAGAAGGTAACGAGTAATGAATCAAAGATTTGTCGACTTTTTTAAGAGATATGATTTTAGTTTTATCGGAAGTATGTCCGCCATATTCCTAGTGGGTATTCTAAATCTTTACAGTGCCACTCACTCTCAGGCTTCTGAAGGTTTGGACTTACTTTATAAGTCCCAGCTGGTGTGGTTCACGATTTCTGTAACTGTTGCCATCATCATAAGTTTTTTGAACCCAAAAACCTTTGAACGTTTTTCTTATTTTGCATACGTCCTCACATTGTTCTTAGTCTTTCTGGTTATGCTCATGGGTAAATCAGGTATGGGTGCCCAACGGTGGCTTGTGCTTGGTCCGATTCGTATGCAACCGTCCGAGTTTATGAAGATGGGGCTGGTTCTTGCTCTCTCCCGCTTTTTTACAAGAGTCAATCCCGAGCGTGAGCTTGGATTTAAAGAGCTTATTTTACCTGGAATTATAGTCATGATTCCCTCGATCATGGTTATCTTGCAGCCGGATCTTGGGACAGGAATGCTTCTCTTGTTTATTTTTTGTATGATGATTTTCTATAAGAGACTGCGGTGGAGAACTATCGCCACTCTTGGAATTATTGCAATGGTCTCCGGCGTTCTGATGTATAACTTCGGCTTACGGGAATACCAACGGAAACGAATCCTAACTTTTGTGGATCCATATCAGGATGCCAAAGGCTCAGGTTATAATGCCATTCAATCAGAGATTGCGATTGGATCAGGCCGACTCTTTGGTAAAGGATTTAAAAACTCTTCCCAGGCTTCGCTAAACTATCTTCCAGAAAACCATACTGACTTTGTTTTTGCCATTTTTAATGAAGAGCATGGATTCTTTGGATCGGTGTTTTTAATTATTCTCTACCTGGTCTTCTTTATGCGGTTAATCTGGTTAGCAAGTTCGGTTCAGAGGTTTTATGATTCCATTCTCGTGGTAGGCATTATGTCGATATTCTTCTGGCACGCCTTTATTAATATGGCGATGGTTTCAGGCCTTCTGCCCATTGTCGGTATCCCACTTCCGCTTATGAGTTATGGTGGATCAAGCATGCTTACTTTTGGAGTAGGTGTAGGTATGGCGACATCTATATCTAATACACGAAACTTTTTTAACTAAGATCAGACTTCGAAATCTCTCAGATGTTTAATTATTAGACAGTCTTTTGTGGCCAGTATATTGAAATTACAATGGTCAGGTTTGGCAATATCTTTGCACATAGTTAGCCATACCCCTATGATAAAAGGCTTATCGTATGTTCAAGATCCTTTTCCTACTTACCTTGATTTTTACCTCAGCAGTGAGCAAGGCTTCACCTCTTGATCA
>JBILYY010000127.1:0-9809 GCA_044377495.1 Bacteriovoracaceae bacterium
CTTACAAATAAGTATGCTGAAGGTTATCCGAAGAAGCGTTATTACAATGGTTGTGAATTTGTTGATGAAATTGAAACTCTTGCGATTGAACGCTTGAAAAAAATATTCAATGTGAAATATGCTAACGTACAACCGCACTCTGGTTCAGGTGCTAACATGGCCGTGTACATGGCCATGCTTAATCACGGTGATAAATTTTTAGGTATGGATCTTGCTCAGGGCGGACATCTTACGCATGGTTCTCCAGTCAACTTTTCTGGAAAACTTTATAAGGCCCTTCATTACGGTCTAGAGCAAGGTACGGAGACAATTGACTACAATCAGATGGAAGATATTGCGAAAAAAGAAAAGCCTCGCATGATCATTGCTGGAGCTTCGGCCTATCCACGAATTATTGATTTTAAAAAAATCTCGGACATTGCGAAATCCATCGATGCTATTTTAATGGTTGATATGGCCCACATTGCAGGATTAATTGCTGCTGGACTACATCCATCTCCGGTTGAATTTGCTGATGTTACAACTTCAACGACGCATAAAACTCTCCGTGGTCCTCGTGGTGGTTTGATCATTACCAATAATGAAGACTTGGCGAAAAAATTTAATTCGCTTATTTTTCCAGGCATTCAGGGTGGACCTTTGGAGCATGTTATTGCAGGTAAGGCCGTAGCCTTTAAGGAAGCGCTTGATCCATCATTTAAAACGTATCAAGAGCAAGTGGTTAAGAATTCTAAAGTCCTTGCGAAGACGCTTATGGACAATGGAATTGAATTAGTTTCTGGTGGAACTGATAATCACCTCGTTTTGTTAAAAACTGATTCAGTTAACATGAGTGGTAAAGAAGCAGGCGAGATTCTTGAAAGAGCAGACATTACTTGCAATAAAAACATGGTACCAAATGATAAGCGCTCACCTTTTGTCACTTCCGGAATTCGTCTTGGAACTCCAGCAGTAACAACCAGAGGATTCAAGGAAAATGAAACAAAAATCATGGGCGAGATGATTGTAAAAGCACTCAAAAATCCCACTGATGAGAAAATTCAAAAAGAAGTGAAGAACAGTGTTCGAGAGCTTTGTTTAAAATTTCCGGTTTACGGTTAAGTGAGAAGGTTCAATATGAAATGGTTAATACTTTTATCTTTATTTGCCTGTTCTACACCAAAGACTCCAGTAACATCACCTACCGAAAGTGATGCAAAGCCTGTAAGTCCTTACACCGTTAAGCCGTGTCTTTGTATGAAGATCTTCATGCCTGTTTGTGCTGGTGGGGTTAGCTATGGCAACTCATGTGAAGCTGAATGTAATGGCCATAAGACATGGACGGAAGGCAGCTGTAAAAAGAAGTAATTTTATAACTTAAAGTTTGCACAGGCCTTCTTACGTTTAGCATCGATAGGATTTGGTAATTCGTTCCGATACATGCAAGAGTTCTGGAAGGCTTTCATCATATGTTGAGTATTGATATCGCGAAAAGAAGCCATTTCGGCTGGACTATTATCGCTGAAATCTCCATCAAAAAAGTTTTGTCCAAATAAGCTCTGAATGATGAGTTGCTTAGAAGCCGGTGTACATTGGCGTTTATCTCCGGCAGAAGCAAGGGCAAACTTGGTTAAATTCAAATCGTCCCAATTAGTTTTAGTATAAAGTTTCTTTAAATGGGCCACTGATTTCTCATACTGAGCATAACCAGAATACAGATCGCCAGTTAAAAACTTATCTAATTCCACTGGATCATTTTTGGTATAAGAAATACAAGCGGTATAGAATTTTTGAGTTTTAATTTCAGTTTTAAATGCATTCAGATCTTTCCATGTACTCAAACCATCCATCGCTTCGCCAAACTTTGCTTTGTAAGCATCAATTAGTCCCTGATGACAAATCACTGCATTCTTTGCATCCTGATTTTTGGGATTGGAACTCAGACTGCTGTTCAAAATCGACAACAGAATACTGTAATTGGTAAGCATGTTTTCTTTGATGGCGCCTGGAATAATAGGATCTTGAAAATTCATCAAGTCTTTATAAATTTCATCGGTAATTCCGGGAGCGGTACAGAGAGCCGAGTTAATTTCCCCAGCGTTATTACACTCAGTCGGTGAGCGTAAAAATCCGTCCATATTTTCCATGGCCGAAAGTCCTTGAGTCAGATCTTTTGAAATTAAATATTCTGGAACGCCCACCTCTTCCCAGGCAGCCGAAGAAATCATTCCCGTGTCAGTCTTAAGAAACATATCCTCAATGGAGTCACCAGCTTTCGCTTTTTCTAACAAACTCAATGGATCATTGTCGGCCTTGAAAGTCACTCTCCCCATAGAAGACGATGTATACAAACATAAATTATCGGCCAAAGATGGATTGCCATGATCGCGAATGAGTTTCTTGCGCATAATATCGCCGGAGTAACAAGAATCAACCACTGCACCAACTTTATATGTTTTAGAAAGTTTTTCTAATTCATCCATCACTTGATTTGCATTAGGGGCATCAATGTTACAACTGAATTCCACAATCTTTTTGCCATCCACTTCGCGGCTACCACCGTGAGCACCAAGCACAATCATCAGATCTGATCCGGCTTTCAACTTCATACTGGTTACATAAGCATCAAGCTCTTTCCAACCATCGAGTACCTTACATTTCTTGCCGGCAATTATAGACGTTTTTGGATCTAAAATATTGCGATCAGAGAAAGCACCATTCCCATCATTATCAATCCCACTAATGACCACGCATTCTGCCGCCAGAAGTGGATAACTTGACAATAAAATGAGGCCAAATAGAAGCTGTTTCATTCAGTGTCTTTATCGGTCTTTCTACGTCTTTTCTTAATGTTATAACGTAATTCTACAAAAGGGCTTCAATAATATTATCAACTATTTAGCTTCCAAACTTGTCCTCCACATGATATTTATGGCCAAAGAAACACAACATCTAGTCTAGGTCTACATTATGAAATGTCCCTATTGCTCGGCCGAAGATACAAAAGTCTTAGATTCTCGTAACTCTGAAGAGGGTTGTGTAATCAGACGTCGCAGAAAATGTGAGACCTGTCAGAAACGATTCACAACTTTTGAGACCGTCGAACTTTCTATGCCCATGGTAATAAAACGTGATGGTCGTCGAGAGCCTTACAACAAAGATAAAATTAATCACGGAATTAAAAAGTCTTGTGAGAAACGTCCTATTTCAGCAGTACAGATAGAACGGATCATTAATAATATTGAGAAGGCGATCTTAGATATTTCAGACAAAGAAATTCTATCAAAAGACGTAGGTAATTTGGTAATGATGTATCTTCGCCATTTAGACCCGGTTGCATACGTAAGATTTGCTGCCGTATATAGAAAATTTCAAGATGTTGAAGAATTTGTTAATGAGCTCAAGCATGATGAAAACAATCAATTCAAAATAGCATCATCGTTACAGAAGGATGACAGCCGTGAGTACTAAACGCGAGGCACGTGAATTTTGCCTTCAATTTCTTTATCATTTTCAATTGCCTGCATTCCTTGAACTAAAAAAGGAAATGAGTTCCATTGATATTTTTACACGTATGCAAGAATTCAAGCAGACTCTTGGCATAGAACTTACTTCTGAAGGCCAGGCGTACGTTGCAACGATCGTAAAAGGTATTCTTGAAAAACAAGCAGATGTAGAAGAGATTCTGGTAAAATACCTTAAAAACTGGAAACTTTCACGAGTCTCAAAAATTGAACATACCATCTTTATGATGGCCATTTACGAGCTTAAATATCATCCAGAAGTTCCAGGTAAAGTCGTAATCAATGAAGCAATCGAGCTAGGAAAAAAATATTCGACCAAAGAATCAGCAGGGTTCTTGAATGGGATACTTGATAGCATCTACAAACAAGAATTAAAACGAAATGACTGATCTTCTGGCCCAAGTCACTCCCCTCACCAAAGGTATCTTGTGGTTCGCCGCAAACGAAATAGTCGTGCAGCAGAGCTTTTACAAAGATATTGATTACCTACTAAATGGTCTTCTGACTGCAACCAAGAATTCATCTCCTGATTTTAAGAGCCTTGTACTCATTGGTGAAAATTTTGGAAATAATTTTTACGTTATGGCAGGGCAAGACATCGCTGAAAATGATATCAGGAGTTTTTTCGGGCTCATCTCTAATCAACTAGAAGGAGAATCCGAATTTCTAGTCATTGATGAATCATCTTCATTTGAAAAAGTGCAGAAACTTATTCCTGAATTGCTGAAAAATAAGTTTCGTCAAATTCATTAAAAAGAGGGCCCGAAGGCCCTCAAATATCTACAACGAAATAATCTTTGTCATCTTCAAATCATAAGTTACCCATCTTTCAAAAACATTACCGTCCTTATCAACAGTAAAAAGCTTCCCACTTCCATCAATGAAATAATTAGAGCCAAGCTTTGCCATTGCCTGAATTCTTAAACTCATAGGGATAGCAGGCATTATTAGGGAGCCATCATTTGCAACTGTATAAATCATGCCTGTGGTGTCTACAAAATAATTTCCACCTTTTTTAACAATGATACCTACGCGGTCCTGTCGTTTATCAATAATTCTCCCATCTGATGTCACTGTGTAGAGAACTCCTCGATTGGTCATAAAGTAGTTTCCACCGTACGAGATAATGTCTGAAGCCTTTAGCCCCTCAACTTCAGCTTGAATATATTTACCTTCACTTGTGACAACAAAAATCTCGTCTGCTTCATTGGTAAAATAGTTACCGCCAAATTTTGTTGCGGTTTTAATTTTCTCATCATTTTCGATCAGATTAACATAGCCTAGATTGTCGATTCCGTAGAAGGCACCATTGTCACCGATAAAATAGTTGATCCCTTTTCCAACAACTTGCTTAGGCAGCATTTCATATTTTCTAAAAAGCGCACCATTCTCATCAACTGTCACAAGCACATTGGAATCTTCAACCAGGTATTGGCCACCCTTCACGGTAACACGGCCCACGGGAGTGTAGTGACCAAAGTCATAAACATACCCACTGGTATCGACTGATAATGTAATTCCATTTTCTAAGACGAAGTACGACTGAGAAAAAGCATTCAAAGATAATGTTGAAAGTAAGGCCAAAACTAATTTTTTCATCTGCGAGTCCCCTTGATTATTAAAACCTGCGGCGGACTATACTCAAAGCGTTTATGCTTTTCCACAATGTGATGTAACATTATTAATACTCAGGTAAGCCTATGAATGGCCTTGTGTTTCCTTAAGGTGACTCTTAATGCTGAATGGATGCGTAAGATGATTGATGAAGAGCGTGCATTAAAAAAAAGGGGCCTTCTGGCCCCCTGAGAATTTAAATCGAAAGTATTTTTGCATCTTTAATATCGTGAGTTTTCATCTCTCTCTCGTAAATTGCTCCTGTATTATCAACAGCAAACAATTTCCCATCTTGATCGACAAAATAGTTCTGACCAAGTTTAGAAATTGTTGCAACCTTTAAATTTATGGGAAGAGTTGGCAGCATGAGAAAACCATCTTCTGAAACTGTATAGATGGCATTGTTAGAATCAACGAAATAGTTGCCACCCATTTTTTTAATAGTTCCTACTTTCATGTCAGATTTTGAGAAAACAAAACCATCTTTTGAAATGGTATGAACAGTGCCTTTGCTTGTTTGAAAAAATGTTCCACCAAAAGCTGTGATTTCAGCGGCATTTAAACCTGCAACAACAGTTTTAAAATAGTTCCCCTTAGAGTTCAGAGTATACAGATCAACCAGTGGCTTCTTATCATCTGGTTTAACAGTAAAAAAGTTTCCACCAAATCCAACTGCTTTTTTGGTTGCTGCATCCTTATCAAATTTGTAGAAAAATCCAGCAGCATCAAAAGTGATAAGTGCTCCACTATCTGAGATCAGGTAGTTGTTCCCTTTACCTTTCAATTTTGAAGGGGCCTTCTCATCTTTACGATATAGATAACCCATACTATCTATAGAAATTATTTTTCCTTCTTCCGCTAAAAACTGACCACCCGTTAGAGTTACTTTATAAGGAAGAATGAAATGACTGAAGTCGTAGACGAAAGCGGCCTTATCAGTGGTTAGAGTTACTCCATTACCAAGAATCATATATGACTGAGAGTAACCATTGAGGGCAAGCATTAAGCTTCCAAGCGCCAGGATCTTTTTCATATAACTCCTTAAAGAGAACATTGAATTTTAAACTGGCGGGAATATAGGTCAAATTTAGAAATTATGCCACTCTGCGTAAAAAGTTTACTCGAGGGTTAAAAATAGGCCCTCCGAAGAGGGCCTAACTACTTAATATTGAATAAGATCTCTCGCGGCGACTAAGATTCGATTCATGTCTGGAAGTGTAGCACGTTCAAGAATTCGGTTAAATCCAACGGGAGTAAAGGTAGAGCCCACGCGTTTAACGGGAGCGTCCAAATGCTCAAATGCACGCTCATTGATCACTCCAACTAATTCCCCACCAAATCCGGCAAAGACCTTATCTTCATGAACAACTAAAGCGCGGTGAGTTTTTTTAACAGTTGCAACGATCGCATCGTAATCAAGTGGATTCAATGAACGAAGATCTAGGACTTCAACATCAAAACCTTCTTTCGCAAGCTCCTCAGCAGCTTCAAGTGAGAAGTGAACTGTATTTCCATAAGTGATGATAGATAAATCTTTTCCTTCGCGGCGAATGCGAGCTTTACCAAAAGGAACTTCAAAGTCTTCAGGCACTGGAGTCATGGCCGACTTGGCATTATAAAGAGCTTTCGGTTCAAGGTACAGCGTTGTACCACGTGAGCGGATAGCAGTTCTAAGCAGTCCGGCAGCGTCATCAGCAAATGCTGGAACGACAACACGAATCCCCGGAAGTGTGCAAAGCGTACTTTCTAAATTTTGTGAGTGGTAAAGACCACCACCGATGTATCCACCAGAAGCGAGACGAACCACTAAGTTTGGAGAGAACTTACCGTTACTTCTCCAGTAATCGTGAGAGGTCTCTACCATTTGTTCCATGGCCGGCCAGAAATAATCTGCGAACTCTGCGCCTTCGACAACACAGCGAATTTTGTCATTGAAGCGAGACATACCATTACCGGTACCAAGAATATAATCTTCAGCAATAGGACCGTTGAAGACACGAGTTTTTCCGAATTCTTGTTGCATGCCTTTAGTGACGTTAAAAATTCCGCCCTTCTCTTTGTTCGCAACGTCCTGCCCCCAAATATAGGTATCAGGGTTATGACGAAATTCAGCTTTAAGAGTTCCATTTAACGAATCGATGAATTTCATCGGTTCACCTGTAAAGTCATGCGTTCCATCAGTATATTTCTGAGGAATATAAGCTTCAGGGACAACGAAATCAAAAATTGATTCTGGAGTTGGATTAGGAGCTTTTACTGCTTTAGTGTGAGCATCCAGAAGTGTTACTTTCGCTTCAGCTTCAATTTTCTCAATTTCTTTTTCAGTGAAGATTTTTGCCTTAATTAAATCGGCTTTGAATTTAGGTAGCGGATCTTGTGCTTTTGCATCCGCAATCTCTTTGGCATCTCTGTACCACTCGTGATTATCAGAGTTGGAGTGGTTACCAATGCGAACACACATCGCATGAACGATTACCGGTTCTGATTTTTTGAGAGCGTGATCACGAGCAGTAATCATGGCATTCATCGAATCAAAAATATCTTTTCCATCACACTTAATAATTTGAAGATTTTTAAATCCAGTAAAGTTATCACAAACGAATTCATTCGCAGTCTGGTCTGCTTTAGGTACAGAAATTCCGTATCCATTATCTTGAAACACAAAAACGACTGGCAACTCTTCTTTAGAGGCTCCATTAATCGCTTCGTAAACGTAACCTTCCGAAACAGAAGATTCACCTTGAGAAGAAAATGACACACCTTTGTGCTTATAAGTTTTCATTGCACGACCAACACCAACTGCGTGCAGGGTATGGTTACCAGTACAAGAGGAAACGTTATGGATATTCCAATCTGGTTTGGCAAAGTGGTTAGACATATGACGTCCACCTGATGCCAAATCTGTAGCTTTAGAAATACCGTTGAGGATAAGTTCTTCCGCCGTCATCCCCGCAGATAAAGCTGTAAGCATGTCTCGGTAGTATGGAAACAAGTGATCAGTTTTTTTATCAAAGACCTGACCTATGGCCAGTTGAATACCATCATGCCCAGCATAGGGAGCATGGTATGACCAACCAAGTGCTTGTTTAAGATAATTTGGAGCACGCTCATCAATCATGCGACCTAAGATAAGAAGATTTAACCAACTCTCGAGAGTTTTTTTATCTGTTGTTTTTAAATCATGATGTTTTACGACTTTTAAACTCATAGGATCTCCACTTCGGTCTAGGACAGCTATTTAGAATCATTAAAAAGTTTGGAGATAATTGGTATCACAAAGGCCATTTTACGGCAAACAATTGAGAGCGGATTGACGCAAGACAAACAAGGTTAAGTATTTAAATAGACTTATTCACCTAGGAAGGCGACACCCCATTCCTTAAACATATTTTCATATTTAATCAGGACGACGGGGCGGACTTCGACAGAATCCAGGATCGGAAATGGTATAAGCTGAGGCTCGTCTACGTCAGGTTCTTTTTTGTGGGGAATTAAAACGTATAAACTGCGATTGAGATTTGAGTACTCCAGACTAATTGAGACCGGAAGAACTTCATCAAGTTGCTTATTATATTGTGGGTAAATACAATAAAACGGAAAATCAGGAATTTTAACTTTCCAGTGCTCTTCAAAATCCTGAAGGGCAATCGCCGGGTACTTCATTTCTGTTAGGTCTTGTAGCATCCATTTAATAGTTGCTTCCCTGGTGGCACAAAGTCCTCTTGAAAACTGCATTTTATCTTGAGGCAAACGAATGTCATAAAACAGGTAATCATAGCGAACATCTTCAACTTCAAAACGGTCCTTATGAATGATCTTACCTGTCCAAGAATTTTTAGCATCTAACGGAGGTGTTGTGGCAAGAAAACTTAGTTCTTCTTTTGATGTAAAAGAAAAGGTGAATTTTTTTTCTTCGTGAATACTTTCAATGTATACATTGGGCTTCAATGCATGAACTTCGCCCTTTCCAGGATAATATTTAGCATCGATCCCAGAAGACGATGCTCTATTTTTCCAAACGCCTGGAAAATGAAGATTTGGGTAGTGAAAATTTCCCTGATGGGCCCACCAGGGGAGCGACTTCGATTGGTATACGGCAGAAGGAAAGTTCGCAAACAAACTTTCGAATGTAGGCCCCTTCTCATTACATCCCTGGCAAGTCACACAATCGGCAATAGCACTTTGGAAGCGCTGAACACATGAATAACCCGTTTCCTTATTCCATGCACGGATTTGGCCGGCCTTACAGTTTGCTAAGGCTTGAGAAGCAAAAAAGAGAGTAAGAAGCGAAAATAAAAACTTCATTTCTTCACCATCTTAATTTCAATATTGCTTACGAGATCTTTAATTTTTATCTTTTGAAAAAACTCACAACCCTTTTCGTCCGAAGCTCGCACTTGATAGTCACCAGGCCTTAAATAAAATTGAAAACTTCCCCCGACTGGAACTTCAGTATGCATTAATAAGAGGCGCTCCTTATATTCATCTTTATCAACTGCCACCCACACCATCACCGGAGTTGAGCAACCTTGAGGCGAAATAACATTCCCCTTCACTCCCGAAGCGGACCATGCAGATAAACTGAATAAAATGAGCAAAACTAGCGCAGCTTTCATGCCTTATTTATCGGCAAAAGTACAAAAGGTCATAGTCTAAAATACCTGACAAGAAGAGTCTTTTGGAATCACTGAG
>JBILYY010000024.1:0-29564 GCA_044377495.1 Bacteriovoracaceae bacterium
CGAAGTATAAAAACGCGAGCGAAAACATACACGACAAAACCAGTACTGCTTTATTCTTTTTCATCTTCATCCAGTGAATATTAATAGTAAAACAATTGTATCATTTTGTTGAAATGCCGCTAGATATAGCGCTTTTTACTTCAATCCCTGGAGCAATTTTATAATTGATGCATAAATCCGCTCCCGATCCCCATTCAACTCCGGCAAATGCACAAACCCACCCTTCACCTTCGACCCATCCAAATAGTCCAACAACCGATACATAACATAGTTGCAGACATAGGCCCCGGCAGTAAAAGAAAGCTTCGTTGGAAACTCCGTAGCCACATCCATCATTGCTTCCAAAGGTAAGGTCGAAAAGTAAGCGTTAGGGCCATTCTCCAAAATCGCTACATCTTTTTCAATTACACCCTCATTATCTGGAATATCACAATGAATGAGATTGATTGCCACTTTTTCCAAACAAATGACCAAACGCTTGTGGGCCAATCCCATACAAATAACATAATCGGGTTTGAAGTTATCGATTTCAACTTTTAGAACTTCGAAAGCGTTACTGAAGGCGACTGGTAGAATAACAGAATGAATTTCGATTTCAGGGATTATAGTTTTGCCAAGAAGTTCAGCCATCACCTGCGAACTGTTTTCGGTATGGTCGCTAAACGTTGTAAAACCTGAAACAAGTACTTTCACCTATCACCAAAAACTTTTTTCATATTAATATTTCCAATTAATTTCCCTTTCTCAAAGTACTGTCCACTAATTCGGGGAAACTTTTTGAAACTGAGAATGAAAAATGAAGTTGGGGAAGCATCAACATAATAAGAATTAACTTCATCGGAATTAATTTTTATGGCCCGATTCCCACCATTCCCGGCATTTCGGGAATATTCTTTTCCATTTGGATCAGTCATTACCACCAAAGTATTTCCTGATAATTTATTTCCATCTTGAACTAGGTCAAATTGCATAACGACGCTATCTTTTCTGTCTGATGGCCTGAGAAAATTAAGTATCCCAAGGAAATGTCCTAAGAGCCTTTTTTCTTTATTTTTGAAGCTTTCAACATAATGGGCCGAACGAAATTTATCATAAATCTGTTCAGCCGTTTGAATTTCTTTTTTGGGTTTAGTCTCTGCCGCAGTAGTAGAAACAACTTCGACAGTCTCTGAAGGTTCTGGCGAACCTCGCTCAGTGACTATAACTTCCGATTTATCAACTTCAGTCACCGGTTTTTCAACAGCAACAAATTCATGGGATGATTTGACATTAAGGTTTGCAAGAAACAACAACATCATCTTGCCGTACAACTCTTCAGCAGCCTTCAACTTAGCGTCAGCATCCCTTTGAAGCGCAAAGTTTTTTGCCTCATTATCAATTAAACTTTGAAATTTATTTGTAACTTCAGGGGCAAGTTTCGTTTCCGTATGCGGCTCAGGTTTAAAAAAATAACCGAGAGCAATACCGACTAAAAGAACAGCGATGTACTTCAAACCATCTTCTCCGACTTATCCTTCGAAAGCACAATCTCACCCTTCTCCCTTAACTTCATAACCACATCCATGATCTTTCTCTGAGCTTCCATGACTTCGCTCAATGGGCGAGGTTTGCCTTTGAGGATATCATCAATGTCACGCTTCATACCGCTAGAGAACATGTTTAAAAGGTGGCTTGAAACTTCTTTACTGCACCCACGAAGGGCCAATCCTAAATCATCCAAGGCCACATCCTGCAGGAGGCGTTTCATCATGGAAACTGTTAGGTACTGGAGATCATCAAAAGTTACGAGTTGTTTTTTAAGTTTGATCGCCATCTCGGGATCACGTCTCGCAATATCAGCTAAAATATCTTGTTGTGCGGCCAGATCAAGTCCTTGAAGCATTTCTACTGCCTGCTTGATGCCGTCAATTTTTTTGCCTTTCATTTACCTTTTCTCAAATAAGGTTCTTTCATCAAATGCTTAGTCACATAATCGGACACAGCATCTTCAAGTTTCATAAATTTAAACTTTGGAAGAGCGCGCTTTAACTTGCCCATCTCGGCTTGCGTATAATATTGGTACTGACCTCTTAGTTCTGAAGGCATATCGATAAATGTAATTTTGGGCTTTTTCCCCATTGCCTTAAAGGTAGACTTCACTAAATCATGGAAGCTGCGGGCCTCACCAGTTCCAAGATTGTAAATCCCTGAAAGCGCCGGTTTCTTTTCTCCTGCGGCAATAAGTTCAACCATCGCCTTAACGACGTCTTTCACGTAAACGAAATCTCTAAGTTGTTCGCCATCTTTATAATCCGGGCGATGAGACTTGAAAAGTTTGACTTCGCCAACATCTTGAATCTGATTGTAAGACTGATAAACAACAGAACTCATTTTCCCTTTATGATATTCCTGCGGACCAAAGACATTGAAAAACTTAACGCCAAACCAGACTTTTGGCTTTTTCTTTTGTTTTAAAATCCACTCATCAGACAAATGTTTAGAGTATCCATACTTGTTCAGCGGCTTAAGTTTAGAAAGCTCGTTATGATCATCAAAGTAACCCTGCTCTCCAGCACCATAAGTTGCAGCACTAGATGCATAAACAATTGGAATATTTTTTTCAGCGGCCAGAGTTAAAAGACGATTAGTGTATTCAGTATTGTTTTTGTAAAGGAAGTCCATGTTGAGTTCAGTTGTATCTGAACAAGCACCCATGTGGTAAATGGCCTTTAGAGTCCCGACCTTTTTCCATATCTCATGACTGAAAAGATCTTCAACCTGAACGAATGAGGCGAACTTTAAATCTCTAAGATTTTTCCACTTATCGCCGCTTTCAAAATGATCACACAAAATAAGATCTTCAATGCCTGAATCATTTAAGTGCTTAACAATCACACTTCCAATAAATCCTGCAGCACCTGTAACCAAAATCATAGTATTCCTTAAGAGTTGTATTCACTCTTATGATAGGAAAGTTGCGGTGCAAAAGTCTATTTGAAAGAAGGAATAGCGTAGGTCATGCGAATTTTACGGAGATAGTCGATTGTTTGGCCTGGTAAAATGGAGAGAACAATACAAAAAGAACCCAAGAGAAAATTTAATCCCAGAGAATCATTGTGAATTAAGTACGAAAGAGCACCTGAGATAACTGGTTCGAGCATGATAACGCCGGAAGCTGCCACGATTCCAGTACTCCGAAGGCCATAGAAAAGCAGTATATTGGGTAGCACGCCAATCATGGCGGAATAGAGAAAAATATTCGATATGTTAACTGGTAGGCTTAAGGCATCGCCTTTGCCTTTCATGATGATAAATATCAATACGCCAATTAATGAAAACAGATCATTAAAAAAAGAACAAACAATCGGATGAATCCCGGCTTCCTGTGCCTTCTTAGAATAAATCAGCCAGATTGCTGTTAAAAGTGAAGTGAAAATAGGAAGTAAATAACTCAAACTAAATTGGCCATGCTCATTAGGTGAAATAAGGATAATTGAACCAATTAGAGCTATCGACCATTTGTTAAGATTCGTTTTTGTTCCTCTACCTCTTAAAAATTCCCAAAGTAGCGTCCATGCTGGAACAGTTAACAACAAAAATGTGACGTGAGTAATCGGAAGCCCTACTTGAAGCGAGGTAAATTCACACCAGTAAAGAAAAGTTCCTATGAATCCTGACATAACCAAAAGATCAAGCTCGCCTTTAAATTTAAGTTTTTTGACTTCTTTGTAGCGCCCTAAAACAAAGGGCAATTGGATCAGGGTCAGCATTAATAAGAAGTGAAAAGAAAATATCAACGCATCGGTGTCATCAACCAAAAGTGCGGCAAGTGGATTGGCCAGACCAAACAAGAATGAAGAGATAACCAGTAAAAGCATACCCGGAATTACCATGCTGATTTTGATCTGAAAGGTGCCTCTGAAAAACCTACAGGCTCGCTCTTTTGTCATTTGGGACACTTACAAGACTTACTATTTGAGATCAATATTTTTTATTCATCATTTTAAGCTGCTAAAACTTGGAAATCCCTCTCTTTTAGGATAAAAAAATCACAAATTTATAAGGAGTTCTATGAAGGTCGATAACTGGATGATCGAAGAGTCTTTCCGCAATACATATGCCATGGGTTTCAAGGTTAAAGAATACCTTCACTCTGAGCAATCTAAATTTCAAAAAATTGAAGTTGTTCAAACTGAGTCAGTTGGAAAACTTTTGCTTCTTGATGGCAAGACAATGGTTTCTGATAAAGATGAATTCGTTTATCACGAAGTCGTTTCTCATATCCCTTATATGGTTTCTCGTTCATGCAAAAAAGTTTTGATCATCGGTGGCGGTGATGGCGGAGTTGTTCGTGAGTTCGTTAAACATAAAGACATCGAAAGAATCGATCTCGTTGAAATTGATGAGCGCGTAATTGAAGTGTCTAAAATATACTTCGCTGATTGTACTTCTGGTCTTTCTGATAAGCGCGTTCGCGTTCTTCCGGAAGATGGATTTGCTTTTATCAAGCGTGCAAAAAATGAATATGACATTATCGTTGTTGATTCTACTGATCCAGTAGACTTCGCTTCTGGTTTATTTACTGATGAATTCTACGCTGATGTTCACAATGCTTTGACTGAAGATGGAATCATGATGAACCAAACAGAAAATCCATTTCTTGATGAATGGGGAATCAAAGGTATCTACGACAACATGAGAAAAGTTTTTCCAGTTGTTAACTCATTCAATGCACCAATGCTGATCTACCCTGGTGTTTATTGGACTTTCGGTTTCTCTTCTAAAAAATATAAAGCGACTGATATCAATCCAGCTAAAATGTCTGGTATGACTGAAATTCAACGCAAGCTCAAGTGGTATAATATGGATTGGCACAAGGGTACTTTCTCTATTTCTAACTTCCATAAACAAATGATCGGTCAGGAGTAAAAAGTGAAAGAACCTCGTCTGATTAAAGAAGTAGAAGGACTCGAGCACGCTAAAGCCTTTATTGGTACTGAGTATGCGGCAGCGATTTTTTCTAATAGCACTCATCTGATTGGTTTTGCCTTTGATGGGACTACCAGTTTTCGTCCTGGTGCGCGTTTTGCTCCAGGTGCTTTAAGAGAGGCTTCTTTTGGGCTTGAAACTTACTCTCCTTATCTAGATAAAGATTTTGAGGATTATAATATTATCACTATGGGAGATCTTCCGATCTATCCATCGAAGTGGCACATCACTAATGATTTTTTCATGGAGATGGTTAAGGATCTAGATCTCAAAAAAGATCAAATTAAGTTCGTTACACTGGGTGGAGAGCATTCAATCTCTTATGGCCCGATCGTGACTTATCTTAAGCAGTATCCAGATTTGGTTTTATTACATCTTGATGCGCATACTGATCTTCGTGATGGTTACCTTGAGGAAAAATTCTCTCACGCTTCAATTATCCGCCGTGTGCTTGATCATTTCACCCCTAAAAATCGTCTTATCCAGTACGGCATTCGTTCTGGTCAAAAAGAAGAATTTGATTGGATGAAAGAAAATAAAACTCTGGCAACTTCTCTCAAAGAATGTTGCGAATGGCTTGAGTCTTTAGATGATGCTCGTCCGATTTACCTCACGCTAGATTTGGATTTCTTTGATCCTGGCTTCTTCCCTGGTACAGGAACTCCTGAAGCTGGTGGAGAGGATTTTCATGGCTTCATGAGAATTATGAAAATTTTGAATAAGAAGAATTTAGTAGGTGCCGATGTTGTTGAACTGGCCCCAATGCTGGATCCAACAGGCAACTCATCTTGTTTTGCGTCGAAGGTAGTTCGAGAAGTTACCCTCGCGATGAACAAGTAACGAATCTTCGCTGACGCAAGTGTACGTATTTACGTGAATCCGTGAGACTATTTGCGTTTTTCCCTTCATTTAATTCTGACTATGCCGATATAGTATCTATGAAGAAACTCTCCCGTATGGAATGTAATAAAGAGGCCCGCAGGGTGCTAACTCGCCACCAAACTGATCTGGCCTACGCTCAGTATTCATGCTGCGGAATGGAAGTGAGATTGACGGGCTGGCTCTCCAAGACAGATGGAACTGATTTCAGTGGCCCACAAATTGAAGCTATTATTTTTGATTTTCATAGGCATCTTCCTGGCTATACCGTTTATGGAGATTTTGAAAACTGGAACTTTAACTCTGAAAGAATTTCTTATATTGGTGAGAAACGTACTAATGGAAGTGGTGAGGAAGAGGAACAAACAGTTTACTATATTGATCCTGATGACTACGAATTTGATGCATCTTAAAGAGAATTTTCGCCCATATGTTTACGCTTTAAGTATGGGTGAACAATCCATGCGACTCCGATGATTCCAATCTCATATAAAACCATCATTGGTAACCAGACTACCATCATACTTAAGACATCAGTAGTTGGTGTCACGATGGCGGCCACAACAGCAAATATAACGGCAGTGTAACGTCGCCAGGACCTGAGTGAATATTTTGTCACAAGCCCCATGAAACCCAGGATTAAGATAACATTAGGGAGTTGAAATAAGAGCCCAAGAAAAACCAATATTTTGGAAGCAAGAAGTAAGTATTCCTGCAAGTTTAGCATCGCCTCTACGTTCGCAACCCCATAAGTCACAAGAGTTTTAAACGTAAATGGGAAAACCACATAATAACCGAAGGCAACTCCGCTCAGAAAAAGAAGAAATCCAACTACGATGAAAGGCAATACTGCATTTATTTCTTTTTGATACAAACCTGGTTTAATAAAAAGCCAGGCCTCTCGAAACCAAAAGGGGCTTGCAAAAAAAACGCAGGCCCAAAATGAGATTTGAAACTCGGCCATGACTTTGTCAAAAAGGCCGGTAAAAATAACTCTTCCCTCGGTCCCAATAGCGGCTCTCAAGGGTACGAGTAGAAATTCCGAAATTTGAGATGAAAAATTATAACAAATGGCAAAAGAGACCACTAGAATAATAACAATTCTTATTAGCCTGGTTCTTAGCTCTTCTAGGTGATCCATAAAAGTCATTTCTTTCATGGCCATATCGTAGCACTTTTCGGATTTTAAGGGTAGGATAGAACTATGAAATGGATCGTCATTACTTCATTTTTTCTTTTAAGTTTCAACGCTCTTGCCACACGTGACGAGCGCCAAATCCTCAAATGCTTAGGTGAGGAAGAAAAGAAGTTCCATCTTAAAAAAGAGACTGGCCCACTATATGATCTGAACCAGCGGCTAATCTCTGAAATGGTTCAGATTCCCAAGGCCGAGCTTGATCCTGAATATTTCTCAGAAATGTGCAATAAGCGCTCCCAATCCCCCGCTTTAAAGCTCCTTGAACTATCCATAAGAATGGGCAAGGACGTCTTTGAAGTCCCGCCAGAAGTGCTGGGGAGTCAAAGAGAGATGGCATTGGGAATGATCGATGATTATATTGAATCCACTAAAGAAATTTTTCTGCAATTCATGACACAAATTCAAACTCAGGCCCCATCTGCATCTTGTTTGAAAGAAGAAATTCCACAGATTGATGCTTTTTTTACGGATATTAAGTATCTACAAGAAGATGTGGATATGAAAAAGATATTCGCCGGAAGAGATTTGAAAATTTTTAAAAAGCTACTTGGCTATCCTCAAGCGTTCGAGCGCTGTCGATTGCGAATCAAAAAGAAACTTAAATCAGAATCTAAAGCAGCGCCTAAAAAGTCCTGAAGTTGTATTGATACGTTTTCTTCTTCGGTCTGAGAAACTTTTTTATCAAATAAAATTGAAACCTGAGTACCCTGAAAACTTTCAATCTCCATCTTCCAGTCTGCTGCCTCTGGAAAACAACTCAACATATAATCAATTTCAAGTAGCCAATGAGCTCGAGGCTTTTCTTTATAAAAATGTGCCTGTGTTTTAGGCATCTGAATGGAAAGCCATCTTGTCAGTTGTGGAACACAAGACCTACAACCCATTCCTGCTTTCGAAACTGTCGCAAGCCCTTCCGGTGTGGGATCATCAGTTGACTTGATGTAATCCAAAACATCATTTTCTCGCACACCAAAGCAGCGACAAATAAGGGATTGTGATTCTTTGTATAAATATTCTCTACCACGGTAGGTATCAAGACTTGCCTTCAATAACTCGAGTGAAGCAAAGAAGAACTCATCTTCTTTTTCTGATTTGAGATCCCAAAAGCTCTGGTCATGCTCAAAAGTCTTGGTCCAATCCTTCCAGCATAAAGTGGTCATCTCATTAAGTGTTTTTCCAATAACGATTGAACACATTGAACCCAACCATGGATCAACTTGACCTGAATAGCTGGCCTTAATCACAACATCTTGGTTATCAAATTTTAAATATAGAGTTTGAGCAGTAAGTTTTGAGGTTACCTGAACGGAAGGATTCTCTATTGGAGCTTTATGAAGGCCTCCAATAAAATCTTTAAAGTTTATCATCTTCGGCAGTCCATTCTTCGGGCGAAAAAGTTGTCATAATTTCCGCACCTGATTCAGTAATGTGAATAGTGTGCTCAAATTGAGCAGACCAGGACTTATCTTTTGTCACAACAGTCCAACCATCCTCAAGAACCCTAGAATGGCGCTTGCCAATATTGATCATGGGTTCAATCGTAAAGGTCATTCCAGGCCTCATCTCAATGCCAGTTCCTCGTTTTCCAAAATGCGTAATCTGAGGCTCTTCATGAAAAACTCTTCCAATGCCATGACCACAATATTCGTGAACAACAGAAAAACCATTATCGTGGGCCATCTCTTCAATAACAGCACCAATATCACCTATACGCGCTCCGGCCCTACAAACAGAAATCCCGGCCATTAAGCAGTCATAAGTAACAGATACTAACTTTTTTATTTCTGGTTTTACATTTCCAATAAAAAACGTCGCATTACAATCGCCATGAAAGCCTTTAACAATCGATGTAACATCCAAATTAACGATGTCGCCGTCTTTTAAAATATCTTTAGCAGAAGGAATTCCATGACAAATAATCTCGTTGCGGGAAGTACAAAGCGAAGCTGGGAAACCATGGTAGCCAAGAGTCGCAGGAATGGCGTTTCGGTTAAGGGTATACTGATGACACATTTTGTTAATATCTTCAGTGCTCATCCCAATCTTGAGATTTTTGCCTAAATAATGGAGGGTTTTTGCAGCTAATTTGCAAGACTCCTTCATTATTTCAATTTCTCGGGCGGATTTGATGGTGATCATAGTGCTTCACTTATACACTTTTAGACCGATTTAAGCTAGTTTGAAGCTATGAAAAGCTTTCAAGTGATCATAACCAACTAATCCACCTACAATGGGTCTATGGAGAACTGATTTGAAAAATCTAAACCAGCTTCTGACTCTTCCCGGCAGCGGCGTGTTCACTGTTCACGCAGGTGCTGAAAAGAAAGAAAAACTTCTAAAGGCCTGGTACGGAACGACTTCAACTTTGAAGGCGAAAACGAAATGGGAGAAAACCCTCGCAGATTTGCATGCTGACCAACCGCTACTCTTGGGTATTCCTTCTGATAATGGTGGAGGAATTCAGAGAGGTGCAAACTGGGGGCCTTTAGCGATTCGCCAGGAAATTATATCTGAGAAGAAAAACTTCACCGACTTGGGTGACGTAAGAGTCATCCCTCACCTGTTACATGACAAATATCTTAATGAAGAAACAATAAAGATTTGCCGCAAGGCCCTTTACGGAAAAGTTAACAAACTTCCTGTTTCTCCTCTAAGTATTGCAGAACTTGCTCTGAGCGAGATTTATAAAGAGCTTCCGAATGCCAGAATTCTTGGGCTGGGTGGTGATCACTCAACAAGCTATCCTCTGGTAAAAGCATGGCTTGCCAGTCGTAAGCAAAAGAAAAAATCTGCGCTTTTACACTTTGATGCTCATACTGATCTTTTAGATCGAAGAATGGGAATTGATATCTGTTTTGGAACTTGGACTTATCAGATATTAAAAGATTTAAGCTCTACTGATCACATTGTTCAAGTCGGTATCAGGTCTAGTGGAAAAGACAAAAAGCACTGGAAAAATAATCTAGGAGTAGAGCAATACTGGGCCAAGGAAGTGAAAAAATGGGGCGCTGAAAAGGTCTACACAAAATTAAAAGCGCATTACACAAAACTTGGAGTAGAAGAACTTTATATAAGTTTCGATATTGATGCTCTTGATAGTAAATATGCCAGTGCCACCGGAACTCCTGAAGCTGAAGGTCTTCTCCCAACTGATTGTGCAACCATTATAGCGATGCTTTCACACGATTTTAAAATAACTGGTGCAGATTTAATGGAAGTTGCTCCTTATGTTTCATTCGATGGAATCAATGAATCAAGTCGGCTAAGTTCTCTTGTCGTGGCCGGTGATATTGCCAAAATACTTTTGAGATCGCTCTCAACATGAGAAGGATTGTTTTTCCACCGGTTGAGACCGCCACTGAAGATGGGTTAGTTGCCATAGGTGGAGACCTTGAAGTTGATACCCTTGTTACAGCTTACCACCAGGGTATATTTCCTTGGCCTATCTCCCTTGATTATCCTCTGGCGTGGTTTTCTCCCGATCCCCGCGGCATTATAGAATTAGGTGAAGTTCATCTCTCAAAATCATTTACAAAATTTCTTAAAAAAAATCCCTATCAGGTCACCTTTAATCAGGCCTTCGATAAGGTAATAGATCAGTGTGCCCGAACCTATAGAAAAAATCAGCCATCAACTTGGATCACCCCTGACATTATTGAGGGTTACGAAAAACTCTTTAAACAGGAGCTCGCCTACTCGGTTGAGATCTGGCAAGAAACGGAGCTGGTAGCGGGCCTGTACGGCGTTTGTATGGGAGATTTTGTTTCGGGTGAGTCGATGTTCACTAAAGAGGACAATGCTTCAAAATACGCCCTTTATTCGCTAATTCTGAGGCTGAAAGACAAAGGTATTCAATGGCTTGATACTCAGATGGTAACGCCGGTAGTGGAAGGATTTGGGGGGAAATATATTTCTCGTCCAGTCTTTCTTCAAATGCTTTCTAAGAAAGACTGGACGAGAAAAAGAAGCGAGATATTTTAGGCGTAGCTTAAATTCAATTTCTGATTAGCTTTGTAGGTACGAATCACTTCATACATAAAATCACGGTACTTGCGCTCTAGCTTAATTTTTTCGCCACGGCAGTAAGCCTCAAGACGTAACTTAAACTCTTGGTAAGAAATATTCAACTCACGCGCCAATTCTTCGCAACGTTTTTTGAAACGAAGATCATTATCGATAAGGTCAGACATCTTTTTAGAAAGTTCCTGCTTTAAAGTCGCTGGAGAATAAACGTTCTTAACTTCGGCCAGACCTACTGCACTTAGTGCCTTGATATAAACGTAACCAATATCAAATTCAAACCAGCGGTGACGAAATGAACATGAACGCATATGACCGTGATGGTTATTGTGGTCTAGCTCTCCGCAAATGATGAAATTAAGTGGAAAAACAAAACCTATGTTACGGCTATTATCAGTTGTCTTATGGTTTCTGTATCCCCACCAGTGTGCGATTGCATTTACGCCACCTATTGCAAAAATTGGTGAAGTTAAAAAGTTTGTAAAACTTAGTATTCCGCCCCAAATTGGTCCGAACATCACAACCATCAAAACAGTCATCATGATTGGGCCAGTAAAAGAGTTTCTCTGCATGAAAGATTCAAGCTTATTTACAGGAATCGTTTTTTGAATCTTTAAAACTTCTGGAAGGGACTTGCCTTCAGTGTAATCCAATGCTCCTAAAAATAGCGCATGCCAGATACCTTTCTGGACCGGGCTGTGAGGATCTTTAGGTTGATCTGAGTGAGCGTGGTGAAAAATATGGGTTGATACCCATTCAGCTTTGTTTAAAGAGGTAATTAGCCATAACCAAACCTGCATAACCATATCAAGCCACTTATTAAGTATAACACCTTTGTGTGTATGGTAGCGGTGATATGAAAGACTCATACAGGTAATCGTGACGTGTGAGATAACGCAAGCATAGATGAAAATGAAAAGAAATGGTTGAGCAGCAACATATTGGCCAAAGAAACCATTTGTACCAATTAGCTTTTCAACACCAATCCAAAGTCCAGCATAAGCAATTACCGAAAGAGAAAAAAATTTCAACATGAATTTTCCTTATCAAGACCGATGCAGTGCAGGTATCTCAGATGACATTTCGAGAAAACCTGGTGGTGCAAACTCTACACAAAGTCCACAACCTATACATCCACGATCATCAATCATGATGGCGTCTGCCGTCACTTCGATCGCTTGGGTCGGGCATATAGTCTCACACAATTTGGAATCTTTCCACTGTGTTAATGTTTCTTTCGAACCTGTAAACAAAGGTTTACGCTTCAGTCGGGGGGAGTAAAAATACAAGCTATCGGGCCATGCCGTCTTATGTAATTTAAACACTTTAAACAGCTTTTCACCTGATAATTTAAGTATCTGCCGGCGAAACCACCATGCCTTCCAAAATGAAATCTTACTGTAGAAATTCCTGTTTAATATCATCTTTTCATTTCCTAGCGATCTAGTTCAAATTGTCGGATACCTAAGCTTGCTAAGTATACCCTAAGTTGATCTTCCTGAACCCCTGAAACAAAGTGCGATAAGGCCTGAACTAAAGGAAAGCTCGGCGTTTTTATTTTCACTCTGTAAGGCGAAACGCTATCATTAAACATCACCAAAAATCCTGCCTCACCGTTGGGTGATTCAATTGCGTTGTAATGCCAGCCCTTAGGAAATTCAAGGCCCTCTAAATATTCCTTCAGATCCATAAATCCTCTATCAAAATCTGGATTCATAATTTCCCCAAGCGGAAGGTTGTCAATCACCTGGGTGATAATTCGAAAACTCTGGAAGATTTCTTCATAGCGGATGAGGTACCTTTCGTAAGCTGTACCATTAATTCCAACCGGAATATCAAAATCAATCTCCCGGTAAAAATAAAAAGGTTGAGATTTTCGAAGATCAAAGTTAAGTCCGCAGGCCCTCATCGCCGGACCACTTACACCCCATTCCAATGCAGTCTGAGCACTGACCATGCCACCGCTCAATTGTTCGCGAAATTTATTTTGACTAAAAAGTGAACGATGAATTGTTTTAAGCGTCTTGGAAACAATAAGACAAACAGATTGGTATTCAATGATCCAGCCCTGTGGAAGGTCTTCCCTGATTCCACCAAGACGGGCAATACCCAAACCTTGTCTACGGCCACAGAATTTTTCCATCAACTCATAAATTTTTTCGCGTGCATTTATAAAAAGGCGCTGCTCATCCATTTGAAGTGAAAAGGTTATCTCATGCATAACGGTGAGATGTTCAGCAATTCGTGCAAGTTCAAGTGCTACAATTCTGATGGCCTGTGCTCTTTCAGGTAACTTTACCCTCAAAAGATCTTCCAGGGTTTTTGCCCAAGCAATTCCGTAGGTAGGAGCAGCACCTAAATGAACCTTGTCAACGAGTTGAAGTATTTGCTGCCAATCTTTTTTTTCCAGAAGTTTTTCTAGACCTTGATGATGAAAGCCAATATTGACTTTAGAATCAACGGCTTTAATAGGGTCGTAACAAACCATCCATTCAAACATTCCTGAAGCGACAGGAGAAAAAGAACTATAATTTTTCCAAATGAAAGCTTCCTCTGGATAGGGAGCTTCGGACTTATTTGGATTTGATTCTATTTTCGGCAGGACCTCTAGACTATCGTCAGGCCAACCAGACAGCTTTGATTGTTTTTTAAGAGGAAAGTTTTTTTGGTTTCGTGGAAGAAGAAGTGCATCCATTGGAAGATTAAACTTTATTCCTAAAGCTTCTTTTTGCTCACGCTCCATCCAGCCCGCGTGTGGAAATAAATCAACAATACTTGGAACAATTTCGTCTTGATCAAATCTTACATGTATATTCAACCTTTGATGGGTTCCCATATTAAGGAGATGATAAGTAAGTTCTAATCCGTTAAAATCGACTCCCGCAATGTCGACTAAGGTCAAAAAGCCCAAATCAACTTTAACCATTTCAATCCAGCGAATAAGATTTATCGGTCTAATGATCACGTGGTGCTGACCAACTAGGTCCTGGTACGAATTGTCCTGAGATAGAATAACTTTTGTTTTTTCAAATTCTTTCCAGCTAAACATGGGTAATCTTTTGGTAACAAGCTTCAAGAGCTGCCAAAATCTCTTCCGGTAGAACTGACCAGCCCGATAATTGAATTGTGGCAATTTCTGGAGAATTAAAAATACTCACTATTGGATAGTCCTTAAATAAAGTTTGCGATTCCCCAATCATTAAAAGAACTTTCCCTTTCTTGAGTTGAGCTTCAATTTCTGGCACATTACGTTTTTGTTTGAGAGAAATAACTCCATCCCATGCAATAACTGATGCCTCCTCCATGTTGTCAGTAACGACATAGTCAAATGGCAAAGCGTGACAGTATTTGTCGCCTAGGATGGATCGCCACTCGGTTGTCATAAGTGGGTGACCAAGGGAAAATATTTTAAGCACAGGTCTTTTTGTCTTCATTAGTAAATTATCTTTTTTTCATTTGCAATGTCTGTAAAATGGCGGGCCTTCCAGCTAACATCATCGGGAAAGACCTTAGTACCTTTGTTAATTTCAAGGTTAGGATCTTCACTACAATTAAACCTTCTCGATTTGACCTTTACCCATGAATATATTTTTTGATGAGTTCCAAAAGGATGATTATCATAGTCTACAAACTTATAAAAATTTGACTCATGTTCTTTTAAAGCAGTTAAAAAAGCTGGTAAAAATTCCATCGCGCGGTCAAAATCACGATTGGTGCAATCGTTCAAACCTGTTTTAATGTCATAGATTGGTTTGCCGGCATCATTTAAAAAATTCTGGCTCCACATTTTGGTGTTACAGTTAAAATAATAACCATCTTCATGAAGCCTATAAAACATCCCGACATAGCTCAAAAACCAAAATTTCTCAGGATTCAAATTAATATTCCCTGAATAAACATACTTTTGGCAGGTGTTAAATTTATAATAATATTTTGCAGTAAACTTTTTAAAGCGATTTGCAAAGCCAACTGGCTTTCGCTTAATTATTAACTTTTCGATTATTTCAAGTTTTGTCTTTAGTTCTTTAACCGTTTTGGAAGGTTTATCTTCTGCTTGCTCTACCCCTACTCCATTCCAAAGTTTTTCGTACAGAGCATGGCAACCCGGACGGATTTTCTTCAATTCATCATCCGTGAGATAAATAGACTCTTTTTTATATTGGTCCATGGCCTCAAGAAGAGTAAAAAAATTCCCGATCCGAACTGAAGGATAATTAGTCCCATTCGCGTAATTTATTCCATCGAGATTCTCTAGTACTGCTCGGGTTTGGATCAAATCAATTTTTTCTTGCAGAGTTACAATATTTGTCACTTGCTCAAATTTTTTATCATCAATGTCTGTAGCTAAAAAGATGAGCTTCGGAACCCAACTACTCTTATTGTCACATTTACCTTCAGGACATACTAATTCATTGGCCGCACCAACTAACCTTATTCGATGCTCATGAAAATCGGTTGATTTCGCATATTTTTCTCCGCCGCCGAAGATTATCACTTTCTGCGGATCACCCATTTTATCAAGGATTCGTGGAATGAAACCGATACTAAAATTTGGTTTATTTATCGTTCCAGAATACTCGTTCCAAATATCTTTTTGAGCACAATAGGAGTGTGAGTAATAACGCTGGCCCGAAGCAACATCTAAGTCATAACTGTGATCAGAATCTTCAGGAGTAAGAATGACGGCGTTCACAAAAACATCTTTTTTGCTTAACTCCGTTTGGACGTCAAAGAATTGATGGGGCTTAGGTTTGCCTTGCTGATCATAAAGAGCGTGCTGTGGATTATTTATAAACCACTTGGGCTTGATCGAAGTAAATAATACCGTCGCATGCTCGTTGTTAGGACGATTATAAGAACAACTGCTTACTGCAATCAGCGAAAGGAAAAGGAGGCTTTTCAATTGACATAATCTCACTACCATAACATCATAACTCTACTTTTCTGACGGCCTGGGTGGTGGAATGGTAGACACAAGGGATTTAAAATCCCTCGGACGCAAGTCTGTACGAGTTCGAGTCTCGTCTTGGGCACCACTTAAAAAATTCAATTCCTTATTCTGGTCTCACTTATTATAGGGAGCAGCTTAGGGTATTGCCAATTTCTTTTCGTATACTTAGACGATGTTTTGCCGCGCGTAAAATATGTTTTTTATTGAAGGAGAGAACTGACCAGTCCTCTCCCCTATTAGAAGCAAGCTTATTAGGCCTACTCAATCTCTTTTTTAGAACCAAACAAGTGAATTAAGTTACGTCCATAGGCCTTATGAATAATACCAAACAATGAGTCATATTCATTGGGCTTCAATTTATTCTTATCACGATTTGCACTATCAAGCATCGCCTGCTGTTCTTCTGCGCTTAATCCGGTTGCATCAGTACTAGCTCCGCTTCCAGTTCCTGCGGAATCACCACTGCCGCTAGTATTAGCGTAAACACTTGTCATCCCAGCACCGTTATTTCCGGCCCCACTACCAGCAGTTGCTTTGGCACCTGAGTCTGCACCTGCAGTTGTAGTTGCAGCTTTACCTAGATCACTCGCTTCACTATCTAGGAAACTTTTCTTGAAGTTACCACTTCCTGAATTTGATGAGGCTCCATGGCCTGAGCCAGACCCACTAGAAGCGCCACCACGATTGCCAGAATTACCCGCATTTCTCAGATCTCTCATTTCCAAAAGTTTTTTACCCTTAGCGGTACCACCAACATGTTTATTCCAGTTATCTAACTTGTCTTGCTGGTTTTTCTTGTATTTAGCACTTGCAAGCTGAGCATCTCCAGCTCCATCAAATGCATCGGCCCTTGAGAAAAAACTGTCATTAAAATTAGATTTACTTGCATCTGGTGAATTACCGCCAGTCAGGTTTCTCATACTTCCCAACGCAAACTTTGCATATGAAACGGTATTTCTAATTTTTGTGACTTTACCAGGACTTACTGCGGCCCGGTAGTCTTGATATTGATCAAACGTTGTTAGATAAAAATTTCCGTATTTTATCGCTCTCTCCAAATCTTTACCACTGGCCTCTGCGTATGTCGTAGCTATGGTATCCAAATGCTGAGTACCTTGATCATAGTAATGGAGCAGTTCTGGAGCCGGATAAACAACTGTTGTGCTTGAATATGGATAAATAAAATGGTTTTCAAAAACGTCTTTTGCGAAGAGATCCCTTCGAGAATCGTTATCATAGAAGTCTTGATCAATAGCATATTGTTTTGCCAAAGCCATTAATTCTATTTTTTTAGCTTCTGAAAATTGCGGTCGAACATAACCAACGTTAATCATATTTACGTTCTGGTCAAAGTTATTGATAAATCCACTATCCAAAGTAAATGGCATGGACTTAGGTAACAAGGGGTCTATTAAATATTTATTTGCAGATAAAGGCCCACTGTCAGAACGAACTGCCGCAACTCTTATACAAAGAGAATTAAAAATCTTTTTTCCACAAATTGAATTCGGAGCAAATACTTGTTTGTTACAAGTGATATGATGGCGAATCCCCCATTCATACCAGGTTGAGCCCGTTTCATGACATTCACCGGTATTAGGATTTTGTTGCCAGAGGGCAACTGTCCCTTTCCAAAAATCATCAGGTTGATTGTTAATAAGTTGTTCTATCTGAAAGTTAATAAAACTAAAAAGATAATTTAGAATGGATACAAAAATATCAACAAGTACCTGAATCCAGGTCCGATCTCTTGAATGACTCGAGGCTACGTTTACCGTTTCCTTTCCTGTCCATACTATTGAATTTAGATAATTGCTTAACTCTTTTAATTTAAGAAAAGAATTTGAATTTTGAACATTCAATTGAGCATTAATTTGAGATGATTTCGTAAAATATTCAGTCAACATTTCTGTGTATTTAAGACTAGATGTTCCTGAATCAAGATCTGCTGCACCAGGATCGTTTTGAGCTGCGATGGTTTGCGTGGTTTTCATGGTCATCCCAGCGCATGGAGTCGTTTTAAAAAATGTTTTTTTTGCTTCCGTAATTAAGGGATCATCAACCCATTTCATAGAAAGACAGGTACAAGTCATAAAATCATCTAATTCAGCTAAAGTGGCTTCGCTCTTTAATCGATTGGTTTTAATTTCCTCAGCGGCTACCTTCGCTCGATCAAAAATAGATTTACCATTTTTTTTCCAATAATCATTGACTCCGTCACCACTTGCCATAAATTCAAAAGCTCGAGACCAGTCAACCGCTCTTTGTCGACTGGACGGTGCTTCTGATGCTGGTGTTAATGCATTATAGTAACTTTTTTTAGAATCATAATGACAAGTTTTGAAATCAGCGTGTGGATTATTAAATATGACTTCAGGTATTTCAGCTTGAGCAGACGGAATAAGAAAATCAATTATATGTTGTAAAATCTTTTTTTTTGGCAACACGGTAACAGGGCCAGAAGGAGGATAATCACTTATGCAGGTCCCGTCGAGGTCTGGGTAATAACCCTCGCAACATTTTTCTGAACCTTTAACTTTTTCTCCTGCACTTTTACAGTTTTGACACTGAAAGTTTTCTAAGCAAACATTGTTATCACATTTTTTTGAGCAACATTCACTATTACTTTTGCAAGCCTCACGGTTTCTTGCACAGAGATCAAGATTAGTCGTATTTGTATTTACACGCCCACAAAAACCAAGCTCACAAATGGACTGGTAAGGAAGACAATTCTCCCCTTCTTTTAATACCCTTAAGCACTTTCTAACCGGACTACATGATTTAATTTTCCCATTGGTTTCGCAACTACCAGAGCAACAAGAACTACTGTCAGTACATAAATCACCGTTGGCCTTACACATTTTTTGTTGTGGAACAGTTACATTAGAACACTTAAGTCCGGAGCAACAACTTAGATACGATTGGCCGCCACACATGGCCTCTTCTTTTAAACACATGCCAGCTTTTTGATTTTCCGCAATCGTAATAAATGTAACTACCATCGTCTTAAGGTCTGCCTCGCTTGTTTTTGATGTATCTAAAGCCGAAATACTTTTATGAGTTGCAGGGTCTTTAGTATAAGCTTTGAGTGCAGCCGATAACTCCTTACCATTAAGCCGGTTGGAGCTTTTTAGGGTTTCTATGATTTCAGAAGCTTTTTTCTCTATTTCAGGCCGACTTTGAATCGAACCAGAAACTGCATAGACCTGAATAAGTAAGAACATATTCAAGAGGCCAATGATTACTAATTTCATAAAAGATCCTTTGTAGACATGACAATTTCTAATATATTACCATATTGCGCGATTTCTATGCTTATTGATAAAGCATATACGCTCTAATGCATTGTTTTAATGAGGCCTAAATGGTCTTTTGGGAGGGTTTTGGACGCCACCAATAGTGGGCAGCATTTGGGTACAGAAGCAGTCAGGTACTGGCCTATGGAAGGAAAGCAACCCCTGCATAATATTGAAAAGGTATCTGCTCAACAGTCTTTCCAGTGATGGCCGTTTTAACTTTTCTTTCAACCATATGTTGAACCAGTTTAATCATTGAAGGATCCCCTTCAAGATTTAAAACTACTTCGCCTGGACCTTGTGATTTGACCTGCCCAGTAATTTCAATTTTTCTGGTGATATCGTAGATAACTCCGATCGTCTCCAGATTAAAATTACCTTTGTATGTGATCTTTCTAGCAATCATAGGTTCGTCCTTACTTTCCAATCATTTTGATAAAGTGAATTATGGCCTTAGGAAATAATCCAAACTGCAAGGTAGCGGCAGCTGAAATAAATGCTGCAATTGTCGCTCCCTTGAGTTTTTGAAACTTGGCCGTGTCAAGTGTGCTCTCTTTCATGAAAAGATAAATCACCACTCTTAAGTAGTAATAAACTGATACAACTGAAGTGAGAACAGCAATTATAACGAGATGAACTTCTCCCGCATTTACCGCTGAACTAAAAAGTCCATACTTCCCAATGAAGCCTGAAGTGAGTGGAATTCCGGCCATCGATAAAAGAAAGATCGTAAGCAAAGTTCCAAGAATTGGGTGTTTAATTCCAAGGCCTGCGATTTGTTCAATATGAAGATCTTTTTGATTTTTTTCTTCAAACAATGCAATGACCGCAAAAGCACCAAGGTTAGAAATTGCGTAAAAGAAAAGATAGAGGAGTATTGATTCAACCGAGCCTTCACCTATATTCATGGCATAAAGACCAAGAAGTAAGTATCCAGTGTGAGCAATTGTTGAGAACGCCAACATACGCTTGAGTTCATTCTGTGCAATCGCAACAAAATTTCCGTATATCATGCTGGCAGCCGCAATAAACCAAATAAAGAATTGAAACCATTTAAGGGCCGGAACAGTATCAACAAAAATTAAATACTGAGCAATTTTAGCGAAAGCTAAAAATGCCGTAAACTTAACCGCTGCGCCCATAAAAGCCGTTACATTTGTTGAGGCTCCTTGATAGACATCAGGAAGCCAACCATGAAATGGAAAAGCCCCCACTTTAAATAACATGGCCACAATAATCATTCCTAAACCAATGAAGAATATAAAAGAATGATGGCCCGACATTCTTAAAACGTTTTCTAGAGTCGAGAGTTCAAAGGAACCTAGAGCCCCAAAAACCAAAGATGTTCCGTATAAAAATAGAGCAGAAGCTAATCCGCCAAGAACGAAATACTTAAGACCTGCTTCTGCAGAAAAACGGCTGCTTCTTCTCATGGCCACCATGACGTAAACTGCCAGAGACATGATCTCAAGGGCAATGAACATCAGGATGAGGTGAGTAGTAGAAACCATCAGAATCATCCCAGCAGTTGCGAAAAGGATGAGAGAATATATTTCTGCTAGCAATCCTTCTTTATGATCATGACCATAAGTCAAAACGGCACCTATCAAGGCAAAAAGCATAATCATTAAATTAGCTGTTTTGGTGAAGGGGCTAAAAGTTAAACTTCCGCCAAGAAGTGTTATATCTGAAGAAAATAATGGGAACATTCCCTGAAATATGGCGCAGACAAGGAATGAAATAGAAACAATAAATGCTAGTCCATGTCCTTTCACTTTGTGGGTCCCGGCCAACAAGCTAAATAGTGCACCAAATGAAATGGTAAACAGTGGAAGCAGGTTGTGTAATTCCAACTTCGTAAGGGGAATCAGAGGAAATACAGTATTAATGTCCATGTGGTACCACTCTTCCAATAATTGAATCTGAATATTGTTCTAAAGTTGCATCCGATTTCCCAAAAAATGTTTTAGGAAAGAATCCAATTCCAAATATAAAGATAGTTAAAATAACCATCGCCACTATTTCTTTAGCGTTTAGATCGTGAAGGTGTCCTAAATCTGATCTTGTTTGAGGACCAAGCATAACAAGCTGGTAGGCCTTAAGAGCATAGACGGCCCCAAGGATCACACCAGTTCCAGCAAAAAGGACATAAAAAGGCTGGACTTGGAAAGCACCAAGCAAGATTGGAAACTCGCCGACAAACCCATTTGTACCAGGTAAAGCGACTGAAGAAAGAGTCATGATCATAAAAGCAATTGCCATTACCGGAACTGTCTTCGAGAGGCCACCAAACTCATTTAGATTTCGTGTGTGAAGGCGCTCATAAAGAAAGCCGACTATTAAGAAGAGTCCACCTGCTGAAATACCGTGATTGATCATTTGATAAAGCGAACCGGCAAAAGCAACTTTATTAAAAGCAAAAAGGCCGACCATGATGAAACCCATGTGAGAAACAGATGAGTAAGCAACAAGCTTTTTAAAATCTGTTTGCCCAAGTGCACAGAAAGCACCGTAGATGATTCCAATTACACCCATAACAATAAAAAATTCTTTGAAGTAATAAGCAGCTTCAGGAAAGAAAGGGATAGCGATTCTCATTAAACCGTAAGTTCCAAGTTTAAGTAGGACGGCCGCAAGAAAAACCGATCCTACAGTTGGGGCTTGAACGTGAGCATCAGGAAGCCAAGTATGAAAAGGAACCATAGGTACCTTAATCACAAATGCCAATGCAAACGCCAGAAATAGCCAAGTTTGAGGCGAAGCCATGGCAGACTTAAAAGAAGTTCCATCAAAAGCAAAATGAAGAGAATGAAGACTTACGAATGCGGCATTTGGTTCCTGAAATTGCGCTCCCGAAGTTTTCAACATATAAAAAATCGCGACCAACATGAGGAGAGAACCAACCATCGTATACAGAAAGAATTTAAAAGTCGCGTATATGCGCTCTTTTCCGCCCCAAACACCAATCAGGAAGAACATCGGAATCAGCACAACTTCCCAAAAGAAGTAGAATAGAAAAAGATCTGAAGCGAGAAAAGTTCCATACATACCGGTTTGTAAAAACATCAGCATCATGACAAAGAATTTTTCTTTTTTGAGTTCTGCGCCCTTTGCTGGCCAAGTGCCGAGGATCGCAACGGGGGAAATGAAAGCAGTAAGCATTACAAGGGGGAGACTTAAGCCATCAATGGAGACTAGATAGTTTATGCCCCATTCTGGGAGCCAAGCCACCAAATGGGCCATTTGAAAGCCAGCTTGATTACCATCAAAGTTACAATAAAGGACAATCGCTAACACAGCACTGAAAAGTGTTTGAATCAGTGTGATTGTACGAAGCTTGCCTTCAAAAGCTGATGGAGTGAGGAACGCGACCAGTGCAAAAAGCATAGGTGAAAAAATAATCCATGTAAGCAGGCATGAAGTTGTTTCCATATAATCCTTAAACCAAAACTTTAAAAATAAATAAAATTGCAAGCAGTAGACCCATAATCATCATGAAAGCATAAGACTGGATATCACCCGTCTGAAGGACACGCAGTCCGGTACCTAGTTTTTTTACCTGGGAACCAATTCCATTCACAGCCCCATCAATAATATTTTTATCTATAATGCTGGCGCAAAAATTTGAAATAATCTTAATCGGATTAACAACAATAAAGTTATAAAGCTCATCGACGTAGTATTTATTGGTCAGAATTTTCTCAACAGGCTTGAAACCAGCAATGATGTCTTTTACAAACATGTGCTTTTTAAATAGTTTTACCCCAGCGAAAAAGGAAATCATGGCCAATATCGATGACCCCGCCATAACAACACCTTCATGAAGAGCAATCTTAACACCAACAAGTGGAAGGTGTTTTGCTGGAACCACTGAATCTAACCAATGTGACAGATAATGAGGCATATGACCTAAGTAATCCCCAAGTAAGTGAGGGACTCCAAGAAATCCACCCAAGGCTGCAAGTATTGCTAAGGCATAGAGAGGAAAGGTCATAAGGGCCGGTGACTCGTGTAAATGATGTTCCACTTTATGCGAATATCTTTTGTCTCCGTAGAAAGTCAGACTCATCATTCGGCCTGTGTAAAAAGCAGTCAGGACGGCAGTGAGAACACCAATGAAGAACAAATACGAAACTCCGCCAGGTAGTGCAATGGAAGAATAAAGGATTTCATCTTTTGAAAAGAACCCTGAGAAAAAAGGAATCCCAGAAATTGCCAAAGATCCAATAAGCATCGTGAGATGTGTATGTGGAAGATGTTTTTTAAGTGCTCCCATCTTAGTCATGTCTTGTTCACCGGAACAGGCATGTATTACTGAACCGGAACCAAGGAACAAAAGCGCTTTAAAAAAGGCGTGAGTCATTAAATGAAAAACAGCAGTCTGATACGCTCCTACCCCACAGGCAAGGAACATGAATCCAAGCTGGGAAACGGTCGAGTAAGCGAGTACTTTTTTAATATCAGTTTGAGCAACCGCAATTGACCCAGCGAAAAGTGCGGTAAGCGCACCGACGTGTGCAACAACAGAAAGAGCAACAGGAGAAAGTTCAAACAAAGGACTTAAACGAGCAATCATATACACGCCAGCAGTCACCATAGTAGCAGCATGAATAAGAGCAGAAACTGGAGTCGGTCCACTCATTGCATCCGGAAGCCAAACATAAAGTGGCATCTGGGCCGATTTGCCGGTAGCACCAACAAAGAGAGCAAGACAAATAAGAGTCACTGAAGGCATAATTCGTGCCACGATTTCAGGGTTCGCAAGCATAGAACTAATTTCTGGCAATGTCAGAGTTCCCAATTGCTGAAACAGCATAAACATACCAATCAAAAATCCAAGATCTCCAATACGGTTAACAATAAAAGCTTTTTTACCGGCATTGGCCTTCTCAGTATCTGTGTACCAAAATCCTATTAATAAATATGAACATAGACCAACTCCCTCCCAGCCAAAGAAGAGAAGAGGTAAGTTATTACCAAGAACAAGTAGAAGCATACTAAAACAGAATAAATTGAGATAAGCGAAGTAACGTCCAACGCATTCTTCATCATGCATGTAACTAATAGAGTAAAGATGAATCAAAGTACCAATGCCGGTAATAATAAGAATCATAAGCGATGAAAGTTTATCAATTCGAAGCTCAAAAGGGATATGCAGTCCACCAAAGTTAAACCATTCAAAGCAGGTAACCACAAGTGAAGGATTCTCTGCTTGAGAATTCGATAAGATGATAAAAGCAAAAATGGAAAGAATAAAACTAATCCCTATAAAAGCCGTTGCAACCCCACCTGCAGTATTCGCAGGTGTTTTTGCAAACCCTTTAAGACTAATTGGTAAAACGACCCCATTAATTAAAAAGCCTACCAGCGGCGAAATAAGAATCAGGGCAGGTAGGACTGAATACATAATTTCCACAATTCTATCCTTTAAGAGTAGTTGCGCTTTGAGTTTTAATAGAACCAAAATTTCTATATAAGTTAACCAGTATTGATAAACCAATGGCCGATTCGGCAGCTGCAACTGCAATAATGAAAAAAACCTGAACTTGCCCTTCGATCATGTTGGCCGATTTTGAAAAAGCAACAATGGACAAATTCGCAGCATTCAGAAGAAGTTCTATCCCCATTAAAATCATGATGGTGTCACGTCTAAGGAGAACAACCAACATGCCGATGGTAAATAAAAAAGCAGCCAACAGTTGAAGTAAAATTTCGTTTGTCATAATGATTCCTTAATCCACTTTTCTTTTCGCAAGCACAACGGATCCAACGACTGCAACGAGCAGAGCGAGAGATACAACTTCGAATGAAACATAAAACTGTGAAAATAAAGCATGTGAGAGAACTTTAGAGTTTCCGCCGAGAGCAAGGATAGCGTCAGCTGAGAATGCACCCAGACTCTTATAATTAGCCTCATTTTTGAAATGATCAAGGACAGCATAAACAACTGAACCAAAGAACGTTATTCCGGAAGCAAGTCCCAAAAGAAAGACCAAAGGCTTTTTCTTAAAATCATTATCTGAATTGCTTAGATTCAAAAGCATGATTGAGAAAATAAATAAAACCATAATCGCACCGGCATAAACGACTAACTGTAGAGTTGCGATCATATGCTCACCGATCAGGCCGTAAATGGCAGCAGTCATAATCAAAACACCTAAAAGACAAAGAGCGGATGTAATCGGACTTTTGGTGAAAAGCATAGTCACTGCAAGGACAGCTGAGAGAATACAAAGGATAATAATTACTGGGCTCATATTTTTTCCTGTCTACCATTCATATTGCGTTTCAAATGATCAAGGTCATAGATAGCTTCTTCACGTGATGAAACTGCCAGCTCATAGTTTCCTGAAAGTTTGATGGCGTCTTTAGGACAAGCTTCTTCACAGAAACCACAAAAACAGCATCTAAGAGCGTCGATATCGAAACTAACTGGTTTCTTCTCTTTTTTCACGCCATAGGGATTGTTTTCCTCTTCACGTTCGTCTGCCACGATGTGAATACACTCGGCGGGACAAATAGTTTCGCAAAGAAAGCAGGCCGTACAATTTTCAGTTTTGGTTGGGTCAACAGTTATGAAATGCATTCCCCGGAAGCGGTCAGAATACGTACGTTTTTGCTCTGGATACATAATCGTAAAGCTCTTACGTAGTAAAAAGCCTTCAATAAATCTTTTAAGCGTGATCTTCATTCCGATTAAAATCGCTGGAAGATAAGCCTTTTCTCTAGCGGTGTACTTTTTAGAAATATTAATTGTTCCCATAAAGTCCCCCTCTTATGAATTGAAGTAGTAAACACCAATTGTTACTACTATCAGGTTAATAAGTGCGATTGGAAAAAGGATTTTCCATCCTAGATCCATAAGTTGGTCAAAACGGAACCTTGGTAGAGTCCATCTAACCCAAACAAACATAAACATGAAAACTGCAATTTTTGTCGCGAAGCTGATAAATTCAAACACTGCTTTTGTGTTCTGCATTCCAACTTCACTAAAAGCGAAGAAATTAGAAATTAGATTTATGGCAAATTCCATCCCCGGAAGAATTCCATAGCCTCCAAAGAAAAGTGTAGAGATAAGGGCCGAAGCCATGATCATGGCTACATACTCTGCCATGAAAAAAGCTGCAAATTTCATCCCGCCGTACTCAAGGTGATATCCGGCAACAAGTTCTGATTCTCCCTCAGCAAGGTCAAACGGAAGACGGTTAGTTTCAGCAAAAATTGAAATCCAAAAAATTAAGGCCCCAATTGGATTAACAAAGGCACCCCAACGAGGAATAAAGCCTAGACTGCCCTGCTGCCAAGAAACCATTTCATGAGGATTAAATGACCCGTAAACAACGAGCATAGATAATAAAGCAAGGCCCATCGATATTTCATAAGAGACAATCTGACTTGAACCGCGAAGAGCACCAAGAACTGTATATTTATTTCGTGAAGCCCAACCTGCAAGAATAACGGGGTAAACTTCTAGCCCAGCAAACGCAAGAATAAAAAGAACTCCTGTGTCCATCTGTGCCACTTGTAAAATAACTTCATGCCCATTAACAATAGCCTTGCTTCCAAATGGAATCACCGACAATGCACATAAAGGCGCGATTAAAGCAATGATGGGAGCCATTAAGTAATAAAACTTATTCGCTCCTCTCGGAGTGAAAGTTTCTTTAAAAATAAACTTTAATGCATCGGCCATAGGTTGCATAAGCCCGAAAGGTCCAACACGGTTAGGACCTATTCGTCCTTGCATCCAAGCGGCACCACGGCGTTCAAACCACACCATGACTGGCACTACACCGAGAGTTCCAACAAGAATCACTACGATTTTTGCCATCATCATCGAAAGATCAAACATTAAGGTACTTTCCATATCACCAACTTAAGTTAAAGACTGCCAGACACCTACAACCTGGTGAGCGCTTAAAGCGCCTCCACGATGAATAATGGCCGGGTGGAATTTCTGAACGATGCCGTCAGCATTTTTATAACTTCCAGCTTTTTCAATTGTTGCGTGACCAGCGATCACAGCAAGAATATTTTTAGAAGGAAGACTTTTAATTTCTTCAAGGGACCAGACACCCCAAAGGATGATTTTCTGATCTGCTTTCATTTTAGGAATCCCCGCACGGCCACTTCTAAAGTAAATCACAACGTCAGCACTGATCTCACCATTTGCAAGAGCGACCAGACCTTGTTCCTCAACCCCGCGAGTATTAGGAGTTAAATCTTTCATTTTAAGAAGATTATCTAATTTCTTATCATCAGCAGCAGTAGTTACGCCGTTGGTACCATTGAAGTACGAAACCGTGACGTTCTTTCCAATCAGAGCTGGCACTTTATCTTTTAAAAGAGCAGCTTCTTCTCTGGTTGCATCTGTTCCAATAACAATCTGAACCGTAGTCACATTTTTAAGCTGAGCTTTCACTTCAGTTAAAAGAGTTTCAATTGAAGTAGCATGAAGCTCACCATTGTGCTTCATTAGAGGTGAAGTCACGCGCAATGGATTCATATATGAGTGATAAGAGTTACGACCTGAATCACACATCCAGTGACCGTTGACCATTTCATTATGAATAGGGACATAACGGTACACGATGTCGGCATCTGAATGAACTTCAATGTTACAGCCTTTCGAGCAACCATCACAAAGAGAGGGCTTTTTAGAAAGAAACCATGAACGTTTTTTAAAACGGAAGTCATTCCAGGTAAGAGCTCCTACCGGACAAAAATCTGTTAAGCATCCTTGATATTCGTTAGTAAGACCAGCTTCAGTCGTAGCTTCAAGTTCTTTGTGCCATCCACGGTTAACCATGACGAGATCATTTGTTTTAGTCACGTCATCAGTAAAGCGCACACATCTTTCACAGTGAACACAACGGTTCATGTTCAATGTAACGTCATTTGATAGTTTTTTAGTTGTAGCGTCGTCGTAAACTCGTTTTTCTTCTTTAAAGTTAGAAAGCGCCGGACCATACTCAAAGTTATAGTCCTGAAGTTCACACTCCCCTGCCTTGTCACAAACCGGACAATCAAGTGGGTGGTTAGTTAAAAGAAATTCCATCACTCCAGTACGTGATTTTAAAACTTTTTCAGAACGAGTATGAACAATCATTCCATCTCCGGCAGGAGTCGAACAAGAGGTCATAAGTTTCGGAGCTTTTTCCACTTCCACTGTACACATACGACAAGTGCCCGCAATCGGCATCCCTGGGTGGTAGCAGTATCTTGGAATGTCTTCATGGATTTTGTAGCGTTCTGCTACCTGCATGATGGTATCACCAGGCTTAAATTCATAAGCTTTACCATCAATCGTAACTTTAGGTAGTGGCTTGGCCTCAGGACTCGGATCACTATGAACCGGTTTTTTATCTGAAGAATAATTCAGATCAACTTTTGGTTTTTTGATTTCGTGTTCGTGTAAATTAGACATGGGCACCTTCTTTAGCATGCGAGCTGGCCACACCCTTCTCAGGGTGAAGTCCGCCATTTCGGATCAGGTCTTCAAATTCTGATCTAAATTTTTTAACAGAGGAGAGAGCTGGACCAGTAACTGCGTCAGCAAAAGCACAAATCGTCTGGCCGGCCATATTACCGCAGATTTTTGCGATGTAATCCAGATCATCATTGTTGCCACCGCCGTCAAGAATGCGTTTAAACATTCTAGCAAGCCAGTGAGAACCTTCACGACATTGAGTACATTGACCACAGGATTCATGCTCGTAAAACTTTAAGAGAACATATACAGCTTCAACAATGTTTACAGTTTCATCTAATACAATCACGCCACCGGAACCTGACATCGTTCCAGCTTTTGCCAGAGAGTCGTAATCCATTTTGACATCGATTTCATCTGCACGAAGCATCGGACAAGAAGCTCCTCCAGGAATAACTGCTTTAATCGTGTGGCCAGTACGAACACCACCGGCGACTTCAATCACTTCTCTTAAAGTCATCGTCATTGGAAGTTCATAAACACCCGGCTTATTCACGTGGCCAGAAACTCCATAAAGACGAGTTCCACCAGCTTTCTCAATCCCAAGTGAAGCGTACTTTTCTGCTCCTTCATTTAAGATATAAGGAACAGCTGCGAAAGTTTCTACGTTATTTACACAACTAGGCATGCCGTAAGCACCCACTTGCGCTGGGAAAGGTGGCTTAAGTCTAGGCTCGCCTCTTTTACCTTCTAATGAATTTAAAAGCGCAGTTTCTTCACCACAGATATATGCCCCTGCACCTTTGTAAATAATCATTTCGC